>NZ_JBEZUP010000016.1:0-186411 GCF_040636485.1 Streptomyces sp. NPDC038707 | reverse complement strand
AGCGTGAGGGAAACGCCCGGTTACATTCCGAACCCGGAAGCTAAGCCTCACAGCGCCGATGGTACTGCAGGGGGGACCCTGTGGGAGAGTAGGACGCCGCCGAACAATTCTTGATAAAGGTCGGATCCTGAACTTCGGTTCGGGGTCCGGCCTTTTTTCATTGTGCGTAACGTGTCGTTCACGTTCCGCGCACAGCATCCTGGCATGGGAACTGCAGCGATGCTCAGGGCCGCAGGAGTCGGAGTCGGTGACGAGGTCGTCGTACCGGCCTTCGGGAACGTCGAAGTCGCCGAGGCGGTGGCGCTGGCGGGTGCGCTCCCGGTGTTCGCCGACATAGACCCGGTGACCTACTGCCTCGCTCCGGAAGCGGTCGAGGCGGCCCTGACTCCCCGTAGCACGGCGGTCGTTGTCGTACACCGCTTCGGACGGCGGGCCGACATCCGGCGGTTGCACGCGCTGGGCCGGCGGCACGGACTGCTGGTGCTGGAGCAGGGCGAGTCCGAGGCGCCGTACGACGAGATAGCCCAGCGCAGGCAGCGGGCCGCCTATCTGGACGCCAGACTCAAGGGTGTCCGGACGCCGGACAGCGGGAGCGGGCACACCTACCAGCAGTACGTCGTACGAGTGCCGGGGAACGGCCGGCCCGACCGGGACGCCTTCGCGCGTGCCCTGCGGGCCAGGGGAGTGGCGTGCCGGGTGCCGGTGAAGACGCCCGTGCACCGGCTGCCCGCCTTCCGCCGGTGCGTCTCGTTGCCGGAGACCGAGCGGGCCGCCGGCGAGACGCTCGCGCTGCCCGTCGACGCCGCGCTCACCAAACGCGACATGCAGCGGACGGCCGCCGCCTGCAATGCCCTCGGCGGCCTGCTTCAGCCCGCCTTCTGACCGGGCCCGAACGAATTTGGGAACTGCGGCCGGTTCGGGGTACAGTTTCTCTGTCGCCGCGAGGGAAACCTCGAAAACGACAGGCCCCTATAGCTCAGTCGGCAGAGCGTCTCCATGGTAAGGAGAAGGTCAACGGTTCGATTCCGTTTGGGGGCTCCGCCGAAAAAGGCCCCACCCTTCCGGGTGGGGCCTTTTTCGTGCTTCTTCACGCCAGCTGGTGAATACCCGGAACGCGCATTGCCAGAATCGCCATGTCGTCGGACGGGGCGTCCGAAGCGAAACGTTCGACCGCGCGCATGATGCGGGCCGCGACCGCACCCGCTGTCAGCCCCGTGCACGTGGTGAGGACATCGGCAAGGCCGTCGTCGCCCAGCATGCGCGAGCCCTCACGGCGTTCGGTGACCCCGTCCGTGACGCAGAGCAGCACGTCTCCCGGGTCGAGGGTGACCGTCTCCTCGTAGAGTTCCAGGTCCTCGATGACGCCCAGCAGCGGCTGCGGTTCGGCCGCGGCCGTCACCGTGCCGTCCTGGCGCAGGCGCAGCGGGAGCGGATGACCGGCGCAGACCACCTTCAGCTCGGCGCTGCCGTCCTTCTGCGGGCGCAACTCTCCGTAGAGCAGCGTCAGGAAGCGGCTGCGGTCCCCCTCGTCCAGGATCGCGGAGTTCAGGCGCTGCAGGACCGCCGGGCCGGACAGGCCCTCGCGGGCCAGCAGGCGCAGGGCGTGCCGGGCCAGTCCGGTGACCGCCGCCGCGTTGGGGCCCGTACCGCAGACGTCGCCGATGGCGAAGCCGTACGCGCCGTTGCCGATGGGGAAGAGGTCGTAGAAGTCGCCGCCGACCTCGTTGCCCTCGCCCGCGGCGCGGTAGATGACCTCGACCTCGACGCCGTCGATCTGCGGCAGGCCCGGCGGGAGCAGGCTGCGCTGGAGCGACTGGCTGATGGCCGTGCGCTCCGAGTACAGGCGGGCGTTGTCCAGGGCGAGGGCGGCCCGGCGGCTCAAGTCCTCGGCGAGTTCCAGGATCTCCTGGCGGAAGTGCTCGTCGGTGGGCTTGCCGAGGGTCAGCATGCCGATGACGCGGTTGCGGGCGACGAGCGGCAGGACCACGGTCTCCCCGCCGACCGCGGACGCCGTGGCGAGCGTCGGGCCGATGCCGGAGGCGATCCGGTGCGTGGGCCCGCCGGACAGGCCCAGGCTGCGCATGGAGCTGCGCAGGGCCGCCTGGTGGGCGACCTCGCCCGGGGCCGTCCAGACCCGGGCACCGGGCGTCGGCACCGGGTCCGGCGGCGGGATCTTCGCCAGCAACGACTTGATGCCGTCGATGAGTTCCTCGTCCTCGTGCAGGACGTACGACAGATACGCCTCGGAGGCCTGGTCGGCGATCGTGTACACCGCGCACCAGGTGGCGAGGGTCGGGACCGTCATCTGGGCCATCAGGGCGAGCGTCTGGTCCCGGTCCAGGGTGCCGGCCAGCAGGTCGGAGGCCTCCACCAGGAAGCTCAGCGAGCCGCGGCGCAGCCGTTCCAGCTCGCCGAGGCGGGCCGACTCGACGGCCAGCGCGATCCGGTCGGCGGCGAACTGGAGGCGCAGCGCCTCCTCGTTCGTGTACCGGCCGGGCGCTTCGGCGGCGACGCCCAGGGAGCCGGTGAGGCGGCCCTCGACCTTCAGCGGGACGGTGACCACCGAGCGCATGCCGGTGCCGGCGAGCAGCGGCACGGCACCGGGGACGGCGGCCAGGTCGTCGTGGACGGCGGGCATGCGGGCGGAGCCGTAGCGGCCGGGGCCCGCCTCGACCGGCACGCGCGCGAAGCGCTGGCGGGCGGAGGGCAGTCCGGTGGAGGCGCGGACCTCCAGTTCCGTCTCGTCGTCGGTGGCCAGCAGCAGGAACGCGGAATCGCCGTCGAGCATGTCGCGGGCGCGTTCCACGGTGCGCTGGAGCAGCCCGTCGAGGTCGTCCGGGGCGGGGGAGCCGATGAACACCTCGAAGGGGTCGGTGTTCTGGCCGTCGGAGGACGGGGACTGGTCGCCGGCCGGGACGCGCGGCGGCGACTGCAGGACGGCGCGTTCGTGGTCGCGGACCAGCAGGCAGACCGTCGAGGGTTCGCCGCCGGTGTCGCGGACGCGCAGGTGGGAGGCGTACACCTGGGCCACGCGGCCGTCGGAGCGGCGGATGCCGTAGGTGCCCTCCCAGCGGGAGAGCTGGAGCGCCTCGGCGATGCCGGTGCCGGTGCCCGGGGTGTGCGGCCAGGCCGCCAGGTCGGTCAGGGGCTTGCCGATGACGTCGGAGGCCGGGTAGCCGAACAGTTCCTCGGCGTCCTCGTTCCAGGCGCTGATGCCGCCCTTGCGGTCGATCTGGAGGACGGCGACGCGGACCCGCCCGTCGGCCAGCGGCAGCAGATCGGCGGGCAGGGCTGGTCCCGCGGTGCGGGTGCCGACCGGGCGCTCGGGCAGGTCGAGCTGGAACCAGACGTTCTTGTGGGTGGGGGTGTAGTCGACGCCCCAGCGGGTGGCCAGGGCCGCGCACAGCTGGAGGCCGCGGCCGCCCTCGCGGTCGGGGCTGCCCATGGAGACCGCGGAGCTCTGGAGGGGGACCTCGCGCTCGGGGTAGCGGTCGGAGACCTCGATGCGCACGCCGTCCTCGGTGCGCAGGCACAGCACGTCCGCGTGCGTGCCGGCGTGGACGACGGCGTTGGTGACGAGTTCGCTGGTCAGGACGACGGCGTCGTCCACGATGTCGGCGAATCCCCAGCCCTGGAGGGTGTCGCGGACGAAGGACCGGGCGGTCGCGACCGATCGCCCGACGGGTTCGAAACTGGCAGCCGCACGCGCGGTGATCACGGAACTCCTCGGCCGGTTGTCGGCAGGCAGGGCTGTGTCGCCGGGCGGCTCGCGCCGCTGCTGCGGCATCGATTCGCCCGTCGGCTGTGGCTCCGGGGGCTGCCCCCCGGGGATCAGTCCGGTGGTCATGGTGTCCGGCCGCCCCTCCGATGCCCGCTCGTACTCGTGCCACCGCCCAGGCCGGTCGGACCGGTGCGGCTGGACAGCCGCATGCAAGGTTACTTACCTTCGCGGTCCGGGCGGATGCCGGTCTTCGGTGTTTACGCCCTCAGGGTGTGCGGACGATGTGCGAAGCTGCCGAACTGTTATGGCCGGGTTCGGCCGGGGTGAAACACTGGGCAAGCTTCTGATGAAGGTCGGGCCGGGCCGCGTGTGCCGGCCGCACGGCGGGCAGCAGCCCTTGGTGTGGCCGGATCCCGTCTGGCGGACATACGCAGGAGTAACCGGTACGCGGACGCGATCGGTATGCCGGTGACCGGCACGCCGGGCCGAAGCGGCCGAGCACAGCAGTAACGGTCTACCCCTCCGGGAGGGACACAGTGGAGTCTGGCGCGGCGACGCGAGGCACGAAGACGCGCGCGAAAGGCGGACCGTCCCTGGGCAGGAGCGGCGGCACCACGACCGTCGACACGGCCGCCCTGAACCGGCTGCTGGCGGCCCTCGTGGCGATGCGGGACGGGAACTTCCGCAAGCGGCTGACGGTTTCCGGGGACGGCGTGATGTCGGAGATCGCGGCCGTCTTCAACGAGGTGGCCGACCGGAATCTGCATCTGACCGGTGAGCTGTCGCGGGTGCGGCGCATGGTGGGGCGTGAGGGAAAACTCACGGAACGGCTGGAGACGGGCGCCTGCGAGGGCTCCTGGGCCGCCGCCATCGAGCACTCCAACGCGCTGGTGGACGACCTGGTCTGGCCCGTCTCGGAGGTCAGCCGGGTGCTCACGGCGGTCGCCGAGGGTGATCTGTCGCCGCGCATGGAGCTGCGGACACAGGCGCCGGACGGCGGTACGGGGCATCCGCTGCGCGGGGAGTTCCTGAAGGTCGGCCGGACCGTCAACAACCTGGTGGACCAGCTGTCGACGTTCACGGACGAGGTCACGCGCGTGGCCAGCGAGGTCGGCACCGAGGGCAAGCTCGGCGGGCAGGCCCGGGTGCGCGGGATGTCGGGTTCGTGGAAGGACCTGACCGAGTCGGTCAACACGATGGCGGACCGGCTCACCGCCCAGGTGCGGGACATCGCGCTGGTGACCACGGCGGTCGCCAAGGGCGATCTGTCCCGCAAGGTGACCGTGCACGTCGCCGGCGAGATGCTGGAGCTGAAGAACACCGTCAACACGATGGTGGACCAGTTGTCGGCCTTCTCCTCCGAAGTCACGCGGGTGGCCCGGGAGGTGGGCACCGAGGGCATCCTGGGCGGCCGGGCGCAGGTGCCCGGGGTGGCCGGCGTGTGGAAGGAGCTGACCGACTCCGTCAACACGATGGCGGGCAACCTGACCGCGCAGGTCCGGGGGATCTCGCAGGTGACGACAGCCGTCGCCAGCGGTGATCTGTCGCAGAAGGTGACGGTTCCGGCGCGGGGCGAGGTGGCGCGGCTCGCCGAGACGATCAACCAGATGACCGAGACGCTGCGGATCTTCGCGGACGAGGTCACCCGGGTGGCGAACGAGGTCGGCGCGGAGGGACGGCTCGGCGGGCAGGCGAACGTGCCGGGCGCGGCCGGTACGTGGAAGGACCTGACGGACTCCGTCAACACGGTGTTCCGGAACCTGACGACGCAGGTGCGGGACATCGCGACGGTGACGACCGCCGTGGCCAACGGTGATCTGTCGCAGAAGGTCACCGTGGACGTGGCCGGCGAGATGCTGGAGCTGAAGAACACCGTCAACGGCATGGTGGACCAGCTGTCGGCGTTCGGTGCCGAGGTGACCCGGGTCGCGCGGGAGGTCGGTGTCGAGGGCGAGCTGGGCGGCCAGGCGCAGGTGCCGGGCGCGGCGGGCACGTGGAAGGACCTGACGGACTCCGTCAACACCGCGTTCCGCAACCTGACCGGTCAGGTGCGCAACATCGCGCAGGTGACGACGGCGGTGGCGAACGGTGATCTGTCGCAGAAGGTCACCGTGGACGTCTCGGGCGAGATGCTCCAGCTGAAGAACACCGTGAACACCATGGTGGACCAGCTGTCGAGCTTCGCCGACCAGGTGACGCGGATGGCCCGGGACGTGGGTACGGAGGGCCGGCTGGGCGGTCAGGCCCGGGTGGACGGCGTCTCGGGGACGTGGAAGGAGCTGACGGACTCCGTCAACTTCATGGCCGGCAACCTGACGTCGCAGGTGCGGCAGATCGCGCAGGTGACGACGGCGGTGGCGCGCGGTGACCTGTCGCAGAAGATCGACGTGGACGCGCGCGGCGAGATCCTCGAGCTGAAGAACACGATCAACACGATGGTCGATCAGCTGTCCGCCTTCGCCGACCAGGTGACGCGGGTCGCGCGGGACGTGGGGACCGAGGGGCGCCTGGGCGGTCAGGCGCAGGTGCCCGGTGTCGCCGGTGTGTGGCGGGACCTGACCGACTCCGTGAACGGCATGGCGGGCAACCTGACGGCGCAGGTGCGCAACATCGCGCAGGTCGCCACCGCGGTGGCGCGCGGTGACCTCTCCCAGAAGATCACCGTGGACGCGCGCGGGGAGATCCTGGAGCTGAAGAACACGCTGAACACGATGGTGGACCAGCTGTCGTCGTTCGCCGACCAGGTCACGCGGGTGGCCCGTGAGGTGGGTACGGAGGGCATCCTCGGCGGTCAGGCCGAGGTGCAGGGGGTCTCCGGCACCTGGAAGGACCTCACGCAGTCCGTGAACTTCATGGCGAACAACCTGACGATCCAGGTGCGCAACATCGCCGAGGTGACGACGGCGGTCGCGAAGGGCGATCTGTCGAAGAAGATCACTGTGGACGCGAAGGGCGAGATCCTCGAACTCGTCACGACGGTCAACACGATGGTCGATCAGCTCTCGAGTTTCGCCGAGCAGGTGACCCGGGTGGCCCGTGAGGTGGGCACCGAGGGCATCCTGGGCGGTCAGGCGCACGTGCCGGGCGTCACGGGCATCTGGAAGGACCTCAGCAACAACGTCAACCTGATGGCCAACAACCTGACCATGCAGGTGCGCAACATCTCGCAGGTGGCCGCGGCCGTCGCCAACGGCGACCTGACGCGGCAGGTGACGATCGAGGCGCGCGGCGAGGTGGCGCAGCTCGCCGACACCATCAACACGATGGTCAAGACGCTGAGTTCGTTCGCCGACCAGGTCACCAAGGTGGCCCGCGAGGTGGGCACGGACGGCATCCTGGGCGGCCAGGCGCATGTCCCGGGCGTGGCCGGCACCTGGAAGGACCTCACCGAGTCGGTGAACCAGATGGCGTCCAACCTGACCGGCCAGGTGCGCAACATCGCCATGGTCACCACGGCCATCGCCAAGGGTGACTTGACGAAAAAGATCGACATTGACGCCCGGGGCGAGATCCTGGAGCTGAAGACGACGATCAACACGATGGTCGACCAGCTGTCCAGCTTCGCCGAGGAGGTCACGCGCGTGGCCCGCGAGGTGGGCACGGAGGGGCAGCTGGGCGGCCAGGCACGCGTGCGTGACGTGGACGGCACCTGGCGCGACCTGACCGAGTCCGTGAACGAGATGGCCGAGAACCTGACCCGGCAGGTGCGGGCCATCGCGCGCGTGGCGACCGCGGTGACCCGGGGCGACCTGAATCTGAAGATCAACGTGGACGCGGCCGGCGAGATCCAGGAGTTGCAGGACTACATCAACAAGATGATCGCCAACCTGCGCGACACCACGATCGCCAACAAGGAGCAGGACTGGCTCAAGGGCAACCTGGCCCGTATCTCCTCCCTCATGCAGGGCCGCCGGGACCTGGAGGACGTGGCCTCGCTGATCATGAGCGAGCTGACGCCGGTGGTGTCCGCGCAGCACGGCGCGTTCTTCCTGGCGATGCCGCTGATGGAGGGCAAGGGCGTCGGCAACGGCGAGGACGACTACGAGCTGCGGATGCTGGGCTCGTACGGCTACTCGATGGGCTCCATGCCGACGTCGTTCCGGCCCGGTGAGGCGCTGATCGGCACGGCCGCCCAGGAGAAGCGCACGATCCTGGTGGACAAGGCGCCCAGCGGTTATCTGAAGATCTCCTCCGGGCTCGGCGAGGCCCCGCCCGCGCAGGTGATCGTGTTGCCGGTGCTGTTCGAGGGCAAGGTGCTCGGTGTGATCGAGCTGGCGTCGTTCACGCCGTTCACGCAGATCCAGAGGGACTTCCTCAACCAGATCGCCGAGATGATCGCGACCAGCGTCAACACCATCTCGGTCAACACCAAGACCGAGAAGCTGCTCAAGCAGTCGCAGGAGCTGACCGAGCAGTTGCGGGAGCGGTCGGCCGAACTGGAGAACCGGCAGAAGGCGCTGCAGGCCTCCAACGCCGAACTGGAGGAGAAGGCCGAGCTGCTGGCCCGGCAGAACCGGGACATCGAGGTGAAGAACACCGAGATCGAGGAGGCCCGGCAGGTCCTGGAGGAGCGCGCCGAGCAGCTCGCGGTGTCGATGCGCTACAAGAGCGAGTTCCTCGCCAACATGTCGCACGAGCTGCGCACCCCGCTCAACTCGCTGCTGATCCTGGCGAAGCTGCTCGCGGACAACGCCGAGGGCAATCTCTCGCCGAAGCAGGTGGAGTTCGCCGAGACGATCCACGGCGCGGGCTCCGACCTGCTCCAGCTGATCAACGACATCCTGGACCTGTCGAAGGTCGAGGCGGGCAAGATGGACGTCTCCCCGACCCGGATCGCGCTCGTCCAGCTCGTGGACTATGTGGAGGCCACCTTCCGGCCGCTCACCGCGGAGAAGGGCCTGGACCTGTCCGTGCGGGTCTCCCCGGAGCTGCCGGCGACCCTGCACACCGACGAGCAGCGGCTGTTGCAGGTGCTGCGCAACCTGCTGTCCAACGCGGTGAAGTTCACCGACTCCGGTTCGGTGGAGCTGGTGATCCGGCCGGCCGGCGCGGACGTGCCGGACTCCATCCGGGAGCAGTTGCTGGAGGCCGGTTCACTGGCCGATCCGGACGGCGAGCTGATCGCTTTCTCGGTGACGGACACCGGCATCGGCATCGCGGCCAGCAAGATGCGGGTGATCTTCGAGGCGTTCAAGCAGGCGGACGGCACCACCAGCCGCAAGTACGGCGGCACCGGTCTCGGGCTGTCGATCTCGCGGGAGATCGCGCAGCTGCTCGGCGGTGAGATCCACGCGCAGAGCGAGCCCGGGCGCGGCTCCACGTTCACGCTCTACCTGCCGCTGCACATGAGCGAGCTGCCGCCGCAGGGCTACCAGCAGTCCGCGCCCGCCCTGGAGGCCGGGGACCTGGTCGCCTCCGAGGCGCGGCTGTCCTCGGAGCTGTCCGCGGTGGAGATCGAGACGCCGGCCGAGGTGAAGTCGTACCAGGAGACGCAGAACGGGCCCGCCGCGCTGTTCCGGCGCCGGCGGCGCGCCCTGCCCCAGGAGACGCAGCGGACCGAGCAGTGGACGGCCGTCCCCGAGCAGGAGCAGCCCGCGCAGCCCGCGGTGCGGTTCGGCGGCGAGAAGGTGCTGATCGTCGACGACGACATCCGCAACGTGTTCGCGCTCACCAGTGTCCTGGAGCAGCACGGCCTGTCGGTGCTGTACGCCGAGAACGGCCGGGAGGGCATCGAGGTCCTGGAGCAGCACGACGACGTGGCGGTGGTGCTGATGGACATCATGATGCCCGAGATGGACGGGTACGCGACGACCACGGCGATCCGCCGGATGCCGCAGTTCGCGGGCCTGCCGATCATCGCGCTCACCGCGAAGGCGATGAAGGGCGACCGGGAGAAGGCGATCCAGTCGGGCGCCTCCGACTACGTCACCAAGCCGGTCGACCCCGATCACCTGCTGTCGGTGATGCGCCAGTGGATGAGGCCGGCGTGAGCCGGGCGGGGTGGCGCGCCGGGGCGCGCCGGGACGCCGGGGGACCCGCGGCGCGCGCGGGGAGCTGCTGCATGATGGGGGCCGGGGAACACGCGGGAATCCCGGATTCCGGGAACCATCCGGGATCCCGCCGCGTTTCCGGTACGTGCACAGTGACATCGCGGTGACAGGGTGTGGCGACAGGCGGGGTGCGGCTACGATGACCGGCACAAGGACGGGCGGCGAAAGGGAGTCGTCCCCTGGGGCGGCGCCCGGTGTACCGCCGGGGCGAGGAGGGCGGGCCATGGTGCAGAAGGCCAAGATCCTCCTGGTCGATGACCGGCCGGAGAATCTGCTGGCGCTGGAGGCGATCCTCTCGGCGCTCGATCAGACGCTGGTGCGGGCATCGTCCGGGGAGGAAGCGCTCAAGGCACTGCTCACGGACGATTTCGCGGTCATCCTGCTGGATGTCCAGATGCCGGGCATGGACGGTTTCGAGACGGCCGCGCACATCAAGCGGCGGGAGCGGACGAGAGACATCCCGATCATCTTCCTCACGGCCATCAACCATGGCCCGCACCACACCTTCCGGGGTTACGCGGCGGGCGCGGTGGACTACATCTCCAAGCCGTTCGACCCGTGGGTGCTGCGCGCGAAGGTCTCCGTCTTCGTCGATCTGTACATGAAGAACTGCCAGCTGAGGGAGCAGGCGGCGCTGCTGCGGCTCCAGTTGGAGGGCGGCGGCAGGGACGGGGCGGCCGGCAAGGAGTCGGCCGGGCTGCTCGCCGAGCTGTCGGCGCGGCTCGCGGCGGTCGAGGAGCAGGCGGAGGCGCTGTCCAAGCAATTGGACGACGACTCCGCGGACGCGGCGGCGGTGGCCACGGCGGCCCATCTGGAGCGCAAACTCACCGGTTTGCGCCGCGCTCTGGACGCCTTGGAGCCGGGCACGAGCGGTGGCGGTGCGGCGGTGCCGTCGCAGAACTGACCGAGCCCGTTCCGCACGTGCGGATGAGGGCGCGTCAATTTCCCTCCCTGACAGGCACGACACGAACGGGTGAAGCTGTGGGCACACGTGTCCGCTGTCGTCTCCCCCGGTAACCTCACACCCATGGCCTCACGTCCCTCCGCAGCCAAGAAGCAGCCCGCCAAGAAGACGGCTGCTCCCGCGAAGGCTCCGGCGAGGAAGGCCGTCGCGAAGAAGGCCCCGGCCAAGAAGGCGCCCGTCAAGAAGGTGCCCGCCAAGAAGGCCGTGGGGAAGAGGCCCGCGCCGCCGAAGGCGGCGCCCAGCCCCACCGGGGGCGTCTACCGAGTGCTGCGCGCCCTCTGGCTGGGCCTCGCGCACGCCGTCGGCGCCGTCTTCCGCGGCATAGGGCAGGGCGCGAAGAACCTCGACCCGGCCCATCGCAAGGACGGCGTCGCGCTGCTGCTGCTCGGCATCGCGCTGATCGTCGCCGCGGGCACCTGGGCGGACCTGCGGGGCCCCGTCGGCGACCTGGTGGAGATCCTCGTCACCGGCGCCTTCGGCCGGCTCGACCTGCTGGTGCCGATACTGCTCGCGGTGATCGCCGTACGGTTCATCCGCCACCCGGAGAAGCCGGAGGCCAACGGACGGATCGTGATCGGCCTCTCGGCGCTCGTCGTCGGCGTGCTCGGCCAGGTCCACGTCGCCTGCGGCTCACCCGCCCGCAGCGCCGGCATGCAGGGCATAAGGGACGCCGGCGGCCTCATCGGCTGGGCGGCGGCCACCCCGCTGACGTACGCCATGACCGAGGTCCTCGCCGTGCCCCTGCTGGTGCTGCTGACGATCTTCGGGCTGCTCGTGGTGACCGCCACCCCGGTCAACGCCGTCCCGCAGCGGCTGCGGCGGCTCGGCGTCCTCCTGGGCGTGCTGCACGACCACGAGGCGGACCGGTTCGCCGCCGAGGAGGAGGCCTACGACGAGCAGTGGCGGGAGGCGGCGCCGGCGCGTCCGCGCAGGCGCGCAGGCGCTCCCCAGGCGTACGACCCCGACGGCGCCGAGACAGCGGCCCTCGCGCAGCGCCGCGGACGCCCCAGGCGCTCCGCCGTGCCCCAGCCGGATCCCCAGCGCCACCCGGACGCCGTGGACGTCGCCGCGGCGGCGGCCGCCGCGCTGGACGGTGCCGTGCTGCACGGCATGCCGCCCTCCCCGCTGGTCGCCGACCTCACCCAGGGGGTGGGCGCGGGCGAGCGCGAGGACACCGCCCCGGTGCCCGTCCCCGCTTCCGCCCCGGCGCCCGCGCCGGTGCCCGCCGCCCGTCCGAAGCGGGAGAAGCCCGAGCCCGCGGCCGTACCCGATCTGACCAAGGCCGTACCCGACCTGACCAAGAAGGCCCCCGAGGCCCCCCGTGACCTGCCCGCGCGCGCGGAACAGCTCCAGTTGTCCGGGGACATCACCTACGCGCTGCCCTCCCTGGACCTGCTCCGGCGCGGCGGCCCCGGCAAGGCGCGCAGCGCCGCCAACGACGCGGTCGTCGCCTCGCTCACCCAGGTCTTCACCGAGTTCAAGGTCGACGCGGCCGTCACCGGCTTCACCCGCGGCCCGACGGTCACCCGCTACGAGGTCGAGCTGGGCCCCGCCGTGAAGGTGGAGCGGATCACCGCGCTGACCAAGAACATCGCCTACGCGGTGGCCAGCCCGGACGTGCGGATCATCAGCCCCATCCCGGGCAAGTCCGCGGTGGGCATCGAGATCCCCAACACCGACCGGGAGATGGTCAACCTCGGCGACGTGCTGCGCCTCGCGGAGTCCGCCGAGGACGACGACCCGATGCTGGTCGCCTTCGGCAAGGACGTCGAGGGCGGGTACGTCATGCACTCGCTGGCGAAGATGCCGCACATGCTGGTCGCCGGCGCCACCGGCTCCGGCAAGTCGTCGTGCATCAACTGCCTGATCACCTCGGTGATGATGCGGGCGACCCCGGAGGACGTCCGGATGATCCTGGTCGACCCCAAGCGCGTCGAGCTGACCGCCTACGAGGGCATCCCGCACCTGATCACGCCGATCATCACCAACCCCAAGCGGGCCGCCGAGGCGCTGCAGTGGGTGGTCCGCGAGATGGACCTCAGGTACGACGACCTGGCCGCCTACGGATACCGGCACATCGACGACTTCAACCGGGCGGTGCGCGAGGGCAGGGTGGAGCCGCCGCCGGGCAGCGAGCGCGAGCTCCAGCCGTATCCGTACCTGCTGGTGATCGTGGACGAGCTGGCCGACCTGATGATGGTCGCCCCGCGGGACGTCGAGGACGCCATCGTGCGCATCACGCAGCTCGCGCGCGCGGCCGGCATCCATCTGGTGCTCGCCACCCAGCGCCCGTCGGTCGACGTGGTCACCGGTCTGATCAAGGCCAACGTGCCCTCCCGGCTGGCGTTCGCCACCTCCTCGCTGGCCGACTCGCGGGTCATCCTCGACCAGCCGGGCGCCGAGAAGCTGATCGGCAAGGGCGACGGCCTGTTCCTGCCGATGGGCGCGAACAAGCCGACCCGGATGCAGGGCGCGTTCGTGACCGAGGAGGAGGTCGCGGACGTCGTCCGGCACTGCAAGGAGCAGATGGCGCCGGTCTTCCGGGACGACGTCACCGTGGGCACCAAGCAGAAGAAGGAGATCGACGAGGACATCGGCGACGACCTCGACCTGCTGTGCCAGGCCGCCGAGCTGGTCGTCTCCACCCAGTTCGGGTCGACGTCCATGCTCCAGCGCAAGCTGCGCGTCGGCTTCGCCAAGGCGGGGCGGCTGATGGACCTCATGGAGTCCCGCAACATCGTGGGGCCGAGCGAGGGCTCCAAGGCGCGGGACGTCCTGGTGAAACCGGACGACCTGGACGGCGTGCTCGCCCTGATCCGCGGGGAGACCGAAGGGTGACGCGCACGGCCGTTCGGCCCAGCCGGGTTGCGCCGGGTGGCCGAGCGGCCGTGACCCACCCGTTAGGGCGCAGGAGGCAACCGTTTGGGTTTGCCGTACGTCCAGTTGAGCGAAAGGTCAGGTAAGGGCCTCGCCCTGGGGTACCTGCTTGTCCGACCATCGGCATGTCGTGCCGGTCCCCTGGCGTACAAAGTCATACCGTCCGGTTGCCCCACCCTTTCGTCACCCCCCTAGACTGAGCTTCCAGCACAGGTGGCTACACGCTCGAAAGGCGCCCCCGTGTCCATCGGCAACTCCCCTGAAGACGAGCGTCCGTTCCGAGACCAGTCCCAGGAAGCCCGACCGTCCGTGGGCCGTGTCCTGCAGCAGGCACGGATCGCGGCGGGGCTGACCGTGGACGACGTCAGCACCGCCACTCGTGTCCGTATCGCCATCGTGCGCGCCATCGAGGCGGACGACTTCGCCCCCTGCGGCGGCGACGTGTACGCCCGCGGGCACATCCGCACGCTGGCCAGGGCCGTCCACCTCGACCCCGAGCCGCTGATCGACCAGTACGACGCCGAGCACGGCGGCCGTCCCGAGCCCACCCCCGCCGCGCCGCTGTTCGAGGCGGAGCGGATCCGGCCCGAGCGGCGCGGCCCGAACTGGACGGCGGCGATGGTCGCCGCGATCGTCGTCGTGATCGGCTTCGTCGGGTTCACCGCGTTCAAGGGCGGCGGCTCCTCCGGCGACTCCAAGTCCCAGATCGCCGAGGGCGGACCGTCCGGCGCCGGCCCGAGCGTCTCGGCGACACCGAAGAAGGACAAGCCGGCCGAACCGGCCGGCGAGCCCTCCGACAGCGCCATCGCCGCCGCCCCCCAGGACAAGGTGACCGTGCAGGTCAGCGCGCCCAACGGACGCAGCTGGATCTCCGCCAAGGACCACAACGGCCGGATGCTCTTCGACGGGCTGCTCAAGCAGGGTCAGTCCAAGACCTTCCAGGACAGCTCCAAGATCAACCTGATCCTCGGCGACGCGGGCGCGATCGAGCTGTACGTCAACGGCAAGAAGATCGAGGACACCTTCCGGCCCGGCGCCGTGGAGCGCCTCACCTACACCAAGGGCGACCCCGTGGCGGGCTGACCGGCCGCGCCCCGCGGGATGTGACGGAGTCGGCCGGCCCCGGCCAACCCCGTCGACGTGGGCTGTCGGCGAGACAAAGTAGTCTTGAGCACATGCCTGAACGCCGTACCGTCGCACTCGTCACTCTCGGCTGCGCTCGTAACGAGGTCGATTCCGAGGAGCTCGCAGGCCGTTTGGAGGCGGACGGCTGGCAACTCGTGGACGACGCCGCGGACGCCGACGTCGCCGTGGTCAACACCTGTGGCTTCGTGGAGGCCGCGAAGAAGGACTCCGTCGACGCCCTGCTGGAGGCCAACGACCTCAAGGGCCACGGGAGAACCCAGGCCGTCGTGGCGGTGGGCTGTATGGCCGAGCGGTACGGCAAGGAACTGGCCGAGGCGCTCCCCGAGGCCGACGGCGTGCTCGGCTTCGACGACTACACCGACATCTCCGACCGTCTGCAGACCATCCTGTCCGGCGGCATCCACGCCTCCCACACGCCGCGCGACCGGCGCAAGCTGCTGCCGATCAGCCCGGCCGAGCGACAGGAATCGGCCGCGTCCGTGGCGCTGCCCGGCCACGCCCCGGCCGACCTGCCGGAGGGCGTCGCCCCCGCCTCCGGGCCCCGCGCGCCGCTGCGCCGCCGCCTGGACGGCTCCCCGGTCGCCTCGGTCAAGGTCGCCTCGGGCTGCGACCGGCGCTGCTCCTTCTGCGCCATCCCGTCCTTCCGCGGCTCCTTCATCTCCCGCCGCCCGAGCGACGTCCTGAACGAGACCCGCTGGCTGGCCGGGCAGGGCGTGAAGGAGATCATGCTGGTCTCCGAGAACAACACCTCCTACGGCAAGGACCTGGGCGACATCCGCCTGCTGGAGTCCCTGCTGCCGGAGCTGGCCGCCGTGGACGGCATCGAGCGGGTCCGGGTGAGCTACCTCCAGCCGGCCGAGATGCGCCCCGGCCTGATCGACGTCCTGACCTCGACGCCCAAGGTCGCCCCGTACTTCGACCTGTCCTTCCAGCACTCCGCGCCGAACGTGCTGCGCGCCATGCGCCGCTTCGGCGACACCGACCGGTTCCTGGAGCTGCTGGACACCATCCGGAGCAAGGCCCCCGAAGCCGGTGTGCGCTCCAACTTCATCGTCGGCTTCCCCGGCGAGACCGAGTCCGACCTCGCCGAACTGGAGCGCTTCCTGACCGGCGCCCGGCTGGACGCCATCGGAGTCTTCGGCTACTCCGACGAGGAGGGCACGGAGGCGGCGACGTACGACGGCAAGCTGGACGAGGACGTCGTCGCCGAGCGCCTGGCCCACATCTCCCGGCTGGCCGAGGAACTCGTCTCGCAGCGTGCCGAGGAGCGCGTCGGCGAGACCGTGCACGTCCTGGTGGAGTCGGTCGACGAGGAGGAGGGCGTTCACGGCCGCGCCGCGCACCAGGCGCCGGAGACCGACGGCCAGGTGCTGCTCACGAGCGGCGAGGGCCTGACCGTCGGACGTATGGTCGAGGCGAAGGTGGTCGGTACGGAAGGTGTCGACCTGGTGGCCGAGCCGCTGACCGGCTCGCTCGCGTGTAGTGAGGAGGCGGGCAGATGACCGGAGTCCCGGCATCCGCCGCGGGTGGCTCCTCCGGCGCGCACCGCGCCCGGGGGTCCGCCGCCGCCGACGGCGCCCGGTCCGAGGTCTCCGGTTCTGCTTCTGGTCCCGCCGACGAGGGCGGAAAGGCCGCCCGCGGCGGCAAGATCACGGCCGCGGCCGTCAATCAGGCCAGTGTCTGGAACGTCGCCAATCTGCTCACCATGCTGCGGCTGCTGCTGGTGCCCGGTTTCGTGGCGCTGATGCTGGCGGACGGCGGCTACGACCCGGCCTGGCGCTCGCTGGCCTGGGCCGCCTTCGCCATCGCCATGATCACCGACCTGTTCGACGGGCATCTGGCGCGCACGTACAACCTGGTCACCGACTTCGGGAAGATCGCCGACCCCATCGCCGACAAGGCGATCATGGGAGCGGCGCTCATCTGCCTGTCGGCCCTGGGCGATCTGCCGTGGTGGGTGACGGCCGTGATCCTCGGCCGGGAACTCGGCATCACCCTGCTGCGTTTTCTCGTCATCAGATACGGCGTGATCCCCGCGAGCCGCGGCGGCAAGCTGAAGACCCTCACCCAGGGCGTGGCCGTCGGCATGTACGTCCTGGCGCTGACGGGATGGCTGGCCACCCTGAGGTTCTGGGTGATGGCCGCGGCGGTCGTCCTGACGGTCGTGACAGGCCTCGACTACGTAAGACAAGCCATTGTGCTGCGCCGGCGGGGAATCGCCGAGCGCGCGGCGGCGTTGGAGGAGAAGGACGCGTGAGCTCCCAGGCCACCGAACTGGTGCGACTACTGACCGTGAGGGGCGAGACCCTTGCCGTCGCCGAGTCGCTGACCGGTGGCCTGGTGGCGGCGGAGATCACCGGGGTACCCGGGGCGTCCCGGGTGTTCCGGGGCTCGGTCACCGCCTACGCCACCGAACTCAAGCACGGGCTGCTCGGCGTCGACGGCACCCTGCTGGCCCAGCGCGGTGCGGTGGATCCGCAGGTCGCGGGCGAGATGGCGGCCGGAGTGCGCACGCTTCTCGGTGCCGACTGGGGCATCGCGACCACCGGAGTAGCGGGCCCCGATCCGCAGGACGGCAAGCCCGTCGGCACGGTCTTCGTGGCCGTGGACGGACCTTTCGGCGGCCGGTCCGGTTCTGCCGGTGGCGGAAAAGTCCGGGCGCTGCGGTTGAACGGCGGCCGTGCGGAAATTCGTATGGAGAGTGTACGGAGCGTACTCGCAGTGCTCCTGGAGCAGCTTGCGGGCGAACAGACTGGGAATGAGCGGGCACAGGATACGGAACGGAACGGGGGGTTTTGATGTTTGCAGCCCTGAGTGAACACGACATCGCTCCCCGCACGGCCGCGGCGCAAGGCGGTACGGTGGGGCGAGAAGGATGCGGCTACGCGGTCCGAGGAGGGAGCCACCGATGATTCTGCTCCGTCGCCTGCTGGGTGACGTGCTGCGTCGGCAGCGCCAACGCCAGGGCCGTACTCTGCGCGAAGTCTCCTCGTCCGCCCGAGTCTCACTCGGCTATCTCTCCGAGGTGGAGCGGGGGCAGAAGGAGGCTTCCTCCGAGCTGCTCGCCGCCATCTGCGACGCGCTGGACGTACGGATGTCGGAACTCATGCGGGAAGTGAGCGACGAGCTGGCGCTCGCCGAACTGGCCCAGTCCGCCCGGGCCACCGAGCCCGTGCCCGCGCCGGTCCGGCCGATGCTGGGTTCCGTGTCGGTGACCGGTGTGCCACCGGAACGGGTGACCATCAAGGCGCCCGCGGACGTGGTCGCCGCGTGAGGTTCGCCCGCGCGGCCTGACGGCCCCGAGAACGAACGAGGCCCCGGCCGGGCCTCTCCGGATCCCTCCGGACAGCCCGGCCGGGGCTTTTCGTCTGCCTGTAGTGGTTTTGTCCTTGAATCTCCCGTTTGCCGGGGTTGCGCGGTGCGGTCATCGTGGGAAGGACGTGACGGCGCCGAAGCACCCGGAGGAAACGGATGTACGTCGTGAAGAGCCCGTTGGCCGACGCGGACCGGAAGGTCGTGTCCGAGGCGCTCCAGGGTGCCCTCGTGGACCTGCTGGACCTGTCGCTGACCGGCAAGCAGATCCACTGGAACATCGTCGGCCCCCGGTTCCGCTCCATCCACCTCCAGCTGGACGAGGTCGTCGCCTCCGCCCGCGCCCACTCCGACACGGTGGCCGAACGGGCGTCCGCGCTGGGCGTACCGCCCGACGGCCGCGCGGCCACGGTGGCCTCCGGCAGCGGCATCAAGCCGGCTCCGGCGGGCTGGATCAAGGACACGGACGCGGTCTCGGCGATGGTGGACGCGCTGGGCTCGGTGATCACGCGGATGCGGGAGCGGGTGACCGCGACCGAGGCACCCGACCCGGTCTCCCAGGACCTCCTCATCGCGATCACCGCGGATCTGGAGAAGCACCACTGGATGTTCCAGGCGGAGAACGCGTAGCGCGGACGGCCCGGGCGTCCCACGGTGTGGGACGGGGGTGCACCGGTGAGCCCGTGGTGCGCCTCCCGCGCGGGGCGGGCGACGGTCTAGCGTCCGGCTGGAGGTGATGGCGGGCATGGCGGGACGCACAGTGCGCTGGGGGGCCGCGCTCGGGCTCGGGGTCCTGTGGTGGTGGGCCGTGCTGCGGCTCGCCGTGGGGGAGGGCTCGGGCGTGCTGGAAGCGGCCGTCGCGGCCGGTGGCTGGGGGCTGAGTCTGCTGCCCGTGCACTGTGTGCCCAAGGCACGCGCGACCGGCGCCGTGCCGACGGGGCGCTGGGGGGCCGCCTGGCGGGCCGGAGACATCACCGGGGCATCGGCCCGTTCCCGTTCGGGGGAAGTCCCTGGCCCGTAGGGCATCGCGAGGGTCCGGTGCCGGGTACGGCACCGCGTGCGCGACGCCGTCCGGTCCGCCGGCCCGGCCTGGCGGTGTCGTGCGCGTCATCGGTGCGCCACCGGGGTCGTCGGTCAGGGCGTGCGAGGGCGGCGGGGGTACTTCTCCCGCCAGCGTTGCGGGGAGCCCGGTGCCGGGGCGGGACCCGGCTGGCAGGTGGGGCACCAGTAGGTGGGGCGTTCCTGGGAACCGTCGCCCTGGTCGGCCACCCGCACGGAGGTACGGCAGCGCAGGCACGGCCGGGGCGCGCGGCCGTAGACGAACAGGTCGTGCCGGTGCACGCCGGTGGTCTGCCGGACCGGACGGTCGCGGTTCGCCTCCAGCAGCCGCTTGGCCAGGCCGGGCAGTTTCTCGGCGCGGTCGGCGGGGAGCGCGCCGACGGGCAGCCACGGAGTCACACCGAGCAGGAAGCACAGCTCGCTCTTGTAGACGTTGCCGATGCCGGCCAGGTTGCGCTGGTCCAGCAGGGCCTCGCCGAGCGGCCGGGCGGGGTCCGCCAGGACGTTGGCCAGGGCGCGCTCGGGGTCCCAGTCCGGGCCGAGCAGATCGGGACCGAGGTGGCCGACGACCCGCTCCTCGTCCGACGTGCGCAGCAGTTCCAGGACCTGGAGGCGGTAGCCGACGGCCGCCCGGTCGGCGGTGGTGAGGACGGCCCGGATCTGGTGGGCCGGCCCGCCCCGCCAGCGCTCGCCCGTGCCGTACACCTTCCACGCGCCTTCCATCCGCAGATGGGTGTGCAGGGTCAGGCCATCCTCGAAGCGGGTCAGCAGGTGCTTGCCGCGCGAGACGGTGTCCAGGACCGTACGGCCGGCCAGGTCGACCGTCGCGTACTTGGGCACGCGGAAGTCGCTGCGGGTCAGCGCCTGGCCCGCGAGGGCCTCGCGCAGCCGCCGCGCGGCCTGCCAGACCGTGTCACCTTCGGGCATGCCTCAAGCCTGCCACGCGGGCTCCGGCCCGCGCCGGGCCGCCGGGCCGGGCGGTGCGGGCCGAGGGCGCTCCGGGCCGGGCCGGGCGGTCGCGCGGGCCGCCGTCACGGTCGCAGGCGCAGGCCGCGCGGTGTCGCCACGAACCCGGCCGCCTCCAGGAGGGCGCCTATGGGGGAGGACAGGGCCTGGGCGCCGTTGATCCGTTCCACCGTGACCGTGCCGAGCGAGCCCGCGCGGGCCGCCGTGACCAGCGCCTCGGCCGCCGCACGCAGACGGGGGTCGTCCGCCGCGGCGGTGTCCGGGGCGATCGGCCAGGCCAGCAGCGTCTTGCCGCCGCGCTCCATGTAGAGCGTCAGCTCGCCGTCCACCAGAACCACCAGTGAACCCGCCTTCCGGCCCGGCTTGTGCCCGGCACCGGCCGGCGGCTCCGGCCAGGGCAGCGCGGAGCCGTAGGCGTTCGCGGGGTCGGCCGCGGCGAGGACCACGGCACGGGAGCCGGGGGCGGCGGGACCCGTACGGCCGTGGCCGCCGGGGGCGCGGTACGGGGCTCTGCCGGGGGAGGCGCCCGGGCCGTGCGCAGGGCTGCCGCCGCGGGGGCCGCCGTAGCCGGGGGAGGCGAACGGGTCCGCGAGGGCGCCGGACGGGAACGGGTCGCCGTCGGCACCGGCGCGGTCGTCCGGCGGCCAGACGAAATCGTCGTCCGCACCGGGGTGGGGCAAGCCCCCGTCGGCCCCGTCGAAGGGGCCGGGAGCGACGGCGTGGGCGTGCGGGGTGCCGTCGGGGCGGTGGGTCGTGCCGGCTTCCCGGGGTACGCCGAACGGGTCGGGGAAGTCGTGCCCGGCGAAGCCGTCGGCGGAGCCCGGGGAACCGAAGCCGCTCGGGGTTCCCGCGGGGCCGAAGCCGTTCGCCGGGCCCGGGGTGCCGAAACCGTTCCGGTCGGCCGGGGCGGGCAGGCCCTCGGTGCGCTCGCGGGCGTTCGCCACCGCGCGCAGGCGGTCCACGGCACCGTCCATCGCGAACTGGGCCGCGCCCAGCCCCTCCACCACATAGCCGCGCCGGGTCTGGCCGCTCTCCTCGAACACCGACAGCACCCGGTACACCGCGGAGAAACCGCCCTCGACGCCCTCCGCGGCGACCGCGCCCCGGGTGACCACGCCGTGCCGGTCCAGGAGCGTGCGGGCCAGCGCGTGCGCGCGCACGGTGGCGTCCGGCTCGGCCGCCGGCAACAGCGACCAGCGGCCCGCGACCGTCGGCGGGCCGGTCCGGGAGGCGGTGCGCGCGGCGGCCGTCAGGGAGCCGTAGCGCCCGCGCGGCACGGCACGCCTGGCGCGGTGCGCGGTCGAGCCCGCCGTACGGCCGGAGCCCAGCAGGGCGCGCATCGGCGCGAGGGTGTCGTTGGTCAGCCGGCCGGACCAGGCGAGGTCCCACAGGGCGTCGGCCAGCTGGGGGTCGGTCGCCTCCGGGTGGGTGGTGGCGCGGACCTGGTCGGCGATCTGCCGGAAGAACAGGCCGTACCCGCCGGAGAGGGCGTCCAGGACGGACTGGTGGAGCGCGGTCAGCTCCAGCGGGTGCGGCGCGGGCAGCAGCAGCGGGGCCGCGTCCGCCAGATAGAGGGAGACCCAGCCGTCCTTGCCGGGCAGGGCGCCCGCGCCGGCCCACACCACCTCGCCCGCGGCGGTCAGCTCGTCGAGCATCGAGGGCGTGTAGTGGGCCACCCGGGAGGGCAGGACCAGTCTCTCCAGCGCGGAGGCGGGCACGGAGGCGCCCTGCAACTGCTCGACGGCCCGCACCAGACCGTCGACACCGCGCAGCTCGTGGCCCCTGCCGATGTGCTGCCACTGCGGCAGGAACTGGGCGAGCGCGGCGGGCGGCACCGGCTCCAGCTCGTGCCGCAGGGCCGCCAGGGAACGGCGGCGCAAGCGGCGCAGCACGGCCGCGTCGCACCACTCCTGGCCGATGCCGGCCGGATGGAACTCGCCCTGGACGACCCGGCCGGCCGCGGCCAGCCGCTGCAGGGCGCCCTCGGTGACCGCGACGCCCAGCCCGAACCGGGCCGCCGCGGTGGCCGCGGTGAACGGGCCGTGCGTCCGGGCGTACCGAGCGAGGAGGTCGCCCAGCGGGTCCTTGACCGGCTCGGTGAACGCCTCGGGGACACCGACCGGCAGCGCCGTGCCGAGCGCGTCGCGCAGCCGGCCCGCGTCCTCCACGGCCGCCCAGTGGTCGGCGCCCGCGATCCGCACCCTGATCGCCCGGCGCGCCCCGGCCAGCTCCCGCGCCCACTCGGGATCCGCGCCCCGCGCCACCAGCTCCGCGTCGGTCAGCGGGCCGAGCAGCCGCAGCACGTCGGCGACGCCCTCGACGTCCTTGACCCGGCGGTCCTCGGTGAGCCACTGCAGCTCGCGCTCCAGCTCGGTCAGCACCTCGGCGTCGAGCAGTTCGCGCAGCTCCGCCTGGCCCAGCAGCTCGGCCAGCAGCCGCGAGTCCAGGGACAGCGCGGCGGCGCGGCGCTCGGCCAGCGGGGAGTCGCCCTCGTACAGGAACTGGGCGACGTACCCGAAGAGCAGGGAGCGGGCGAACGGGGACGGCTCGGGGGTGGTGACCTCGACCAGGCGCACCTTGCGGGCCTCGATGTCCCCCATCAGCTCGACCAGCCCGGGGACGTCGAAGACGTCCTGGAGGCATTCGCGGACCGCTTCCAGGACGATCGGGAACGAGCCGAACTCGCTCGCGACCTGGAGCAGCTGGGCGGCCCGCTGGCGCTGCTGCCACAGCGGAGTGCGCTTGCCGGGGGTGCGGCGCGGCAGCAGCAGCGCGCGGGCGGCGCACTCGCGGAACCGGGAGGCGAACAGTGCCGAGCCGCCGACCTGGTCGGTGACGATCTGGTCGACCTCGCCCTTGTCGAATGCGACGTCCGCCGCGCCGACCGGGGCCTGCTCGCTGTCGACCGGCACGTCGAGTGGGGTGCCGGCCTTCGCCGGCTCCTGGTCGAGCAGGTCCAGGCCCAGCAGGTCGGCGTCGGGCAGGCGCAGCACGATGCCGTCGTCGGCGTGCATGACCTGCGCGTCCATGCCGTACCGCTCGGACAGGCGGGCGCCGAGGGCGAGCGCCCAGGGAGCGTGGACCTGGGCGCCGAAGGGCGAGTGCACGACGACCCGCCAGTCGCCCAGCTCGTCGCGGAACCGCTCCACGACGATCGTGCGGTCGTCGGGGATGTGACCGCAGGCCTCGCGCTGCTCGCTCAGGTACGACAGCACGTTGTCCGCCGCCCACGCGTCCAGGCCGGCCGCCAGCAGCCTGAGCCGCGCGTCGTCGCGGGGCAGCGAGCCGACCTCGCGCAGGAACGCGCCCACCGCCCGGCCGAGCTCCAGCGGGCGGCCCAGCTGATCGCCCTTCCAGAAGGGCAGCCGGCCCGGCACGCCCGGCGCGGGCGAGACCAGGACCCGGTCACGCGTGATGTCCTCGATCCGCCAGGAACTCGTGCCCAGCGTGAAGACATCGCCCACCCGGGACTCGTAGACCATCTCCTCGTCCAGCTCGCCGACCCGGCCACCGCCCTTCTTGGGGTCGGAGCCGGCGAGGAAGACCCCGAACAGACCGCGGTCCGGGATCGTGCCGCCGGAGGTGACGGCCAGGCGCTGGGCGCCCGGGCGGCCGGTGACCGTGCCGGCCACGCGGTCCCACACCACGCGCGGGCGCAGCTCCGCGAACGCGTCGGACGGGTAGCGGCCCGCGAGCATGTCCAGGACCGCCGTGAACGCCGACTCGGGCAGCGAGGCGAACGGGGCCGCGCGACGGACCACGGCCAGCAGGTCGTCGAACTGCCAGGTGTCCAGCGCCGTCATGGCCACCAGCTGCTGCGCGAGCACGTCCAGCGGGTTCGCGGGCACCTTCAGCGACTCGATGGCGCCCGAGCGCATCCGCTCGGTGACCACGGCCGCCTGGACGAGGTCGCCCCGGTACTTCGGGAAGACGACACCGGTCGAGACGGCACCGACCTGGTGTCCCGCCCGGCCCACCCGCTGGAGCCCGGAGGCGACCGACGGCGGGGACTCGACCTGCACGACGAGGTCGACGGCGCCCATGTCGATGCCCAGCTCCAGGCTGGAGGTGGCCACCACCGCGGGCAGCCGGCCGGCCTTCAGGTCCTCCTCGACCAGGGCGCGCTGCTCCTTGGAGACCGAGCCGTGGTGCGCGCGGGCGATCACCGGCGGCGCGCCCTGGGCCGCGCCCGAGCCGCCCATCAGCTGGGCGGGGGCGTGGTGCTCGCCCAGCGCTTCGCCGGTCGCCCGTTCGTACGCGATCTCGTTGAGCCGGTTGCACAGCCGCTCCGCCAGGCGACGGGAGTTGGCGAACACGATCGTGGACCGGTGCGCCTGGACCAGGTCGGCGATCCGCTCCTCCACGTGCGGCCAGATCGACGGCCGCTCCCCGCCCTCGGCGGCGTCGGTGGCCGGGGAGCCCCCCAGCTCGCCCATGTCCTCGACCGGGACGACCACGGAGAGGTCGAACTCCTTGCCGGATTCCGGCTGGACGATCTCCACCTTGCGGCGCGGGGACAGGTAACGGGCCACCTCGTCCACCGGGCGCACGGTCGCCGACAGACCGATCCGGCGGGCCGGCTTCGGGAGCAGCTCGTCCAGCCGCTCCAGGGACAGCGCGAGATGCGCGCCGCGCTTGGTGCCGGCGACCGCGTGCACCTCGTCCAGGATCACCGTCTCCACGCCCGTGAGCGCGTCGCGCGTGGCCGAGGTCAGCATCAGGAACAGCGACTCGGGGGTGGTGATCAGGATGTCCGGCGGGCGGGTGGACAGGGCGCGGCGCTCGGCGGCCGGGGTGTCGCCGGAGCGGATGCCGACCCTGACCTCGGGCTCGGGCAGGTCCAGCCGCACCGACTCCTGGCGGATGCCGGTCAGCGGGCTGCGCAGATTGCGCTCCACGTCGACGGCCAGGGCCTTCAGCGGGGACACGTACAGCACTCGGCAACGCTTCTTCGGGTCGGCCGGAGGAGGCGTCGAGGCCAGCTGGTCCAGGGCGGCGAGGAACGCGGCCAGCGTCTTGCCCGAGCCGGTCGGGGCGACCACCAGCACGTCCGAACCCGCACGGATGGCCTGCCACGCGCCCGCCTGGGCGGCGGTGGGCGCGGAGAAGGCCCCCGTGAACCAGCCGCGGGTCGCGGGGGAGAAGCCGTCCAGGGCTCGGTGTGCGGAGCTGACCATGCGTCCATCGTGCACCCACCCACTGACAATCGCCCTGACCTGGGCAAACTGGACGGTGATGGGCCGTGCGGGGGTGAGGGCCCGCGGCGGACGGGCCGGACGGGGCCGGGTTCGGGACCGGCCGGGGACCGGGGCCGCTGGGGCCGCTGAGGCCGCTGGGGCAGCCGGGGCGCGGGCTTGGCGGGACAATGGGCGTATGGCGGGTTCAGGCGAGCGGGCACGGCACTGGCGGTACGCGGAGTTGCCCGGGGTCGATCTGCTGCGGGCCCGGTACATCCGCAAGAACTTCATCCGGCACACCCACGAGAACTTCGTGATCGCGGCCATAGCGGACGGTGTCGAGGTCTTCCACCACCGCGGTTCCGACGTCTCCGCGGGCGCGGGCGCGCTCGCGCTGGTCAACCCGGACACCCCGCACACCGGACGCGCGGGGGTGCCGGAGGGCTGGCGGTACGGCGCGCTGTACCCCTCGCCCGACGTGGTCGCCGAGATCGCCGCCGAGACCACCACCCTGCGGGGCACGCCCGGATTCGTCAGCCCCGTCCTGGACGACCCCTGCGCCGCCCGGCTGGTCCACCAGGTGCTGCGCGCCACCGACGAGGGCAACGCGCTGGCCGCCGACACGCTCCTGAGGGTGGCCGTGACCAGGCTGCTGCGGTTGAACGGCGGCCCGCTGCCCGAGCGGCGGGCCCGTACCGCCGGCGCGCTGATCGCGGCACGCGCGCGTGCCGTGCTGGAGGAGCGGATGGCCCGGCCGCCGACCCTGGAACGGCTGGCCCGGGACCTGGGGACCAGCCCGTTCGCCCTGCTGCGGGCGTTCCGTGACGCCTACGGCATGCCGCCGCACACCTGGCTGACCGACGCCCGCGTGCGCCGCGCCCGGCTGCTGCTGGACGCGGGGACGGCCCCCGCCGAGGCGGCCGTCGCCGTCGGCTTCACCGACCAGCCCCACCTCAACCGGCACTTCACCCGGATCGTCGGCGTGCCGCCGGGCGCGTACCAGCGGGAACACGCGGACCTGGGCGGGCGGTCGCGGGTGCGGGGCGCGCGCAAGAACGTACAAGACGCCGGCCGGCCGTCGTCCGTACCGTCCCGGACGTGACACAGCACATAGCACTCACGGATCAGACAGCCGAAGGCGCGAAGAAGCCGGACGCGGCCGTCGTACGGGACGCCCTGGGAGTCGGCGTCGCCGTGGGCCTGTCCGGATTCGCCTTCGGGGTGACCTCGGCCGGCAGCGGACTCGGGCTGCTCCAGACCTGCGCGCTCAGCCTCCTGGTGTTCACCGGTGCCTCGCAGTTCGCCCTCGTGGGGGCGCTGGCCGCCGGCGGCAACCCCTTCACGGCCGCGGCCGGCGCCTTCTTCCTTGGCGTGCGCAACGCCTTCTACGGGCTGCGGCTGTCGCAGTTGCTCGCCCTCCCGCGCGCGGTGCGGCCGCTGGCCGCCCAGTGGGTGATCGACGAGACCGCCGCGGTGGCCCTGGCGCAGCCGAACCGGCGAGCCGCGCGGATCGGCTTCACGGTGACCGGGCTCAGCCTGTACGCGCTGTGGAACCTCACCACGCTGCTCGGCGCGCTGGGGGCCGAGGCGATCGGCGACACGCGCGCGTGGGGCCTGGACGCGGCGGGACCGGCGGTCTTCCTGGCCCTGCTCGCGCCGATGCTGAAGACGGCCACCGAGCGCGCCGTCGCGGGCCTCGCCGTGCTGCTGGGACTCGGGCTGCTGCCCGTGCTGCCGGCTGGTGTGCCGGTGCTGGTGGCGGCGCTGGCGGCGCCGCTCGCCCTGGTCGCCGACTCCCGGCGCGGCGGTCGTACCGGCGGTGGGACACCGGACGGTGCGCCGGGACCGGACGGCCGGCGCGCACCGGAGGCCCACGCCGGGACGAACGGCACGGAGGAGGGCCGGTGAACACCTGGATCGCGATCATCGGCACCACCGTCGGCTGTTACGCCGTCAAGCTCGCCGGACTGCTCGTCCCGGCGCAAGCCGTCGAGCGGCCGTACGTGCGGCGGCTGGCCGCCCTGCTGCCGGTCGCCCTGCTCGCCGCGCTCACGGCCCAGCAGACGTTCGCCGACGGACACACGCTGCTGCTCGACGCCCGGGCCGCCGGGCTCGGGGCCGCGGCCGTGGCACTGCTGCTGCGCGCGCCGTTCCTGCTGGTCGTGACGGCGGCCGTGGTGGTGACGGCGGGACTGCGGGCCATCGGCGGATGAGCCGGCCGGGACCGGCCCGCGCGGGGAGGGGCCCCGGGCGGCGGCTCAGCCCACGAAACGACCGTAGGCCCGCAGGGTGCCCAGGGCCTCGATCGTCACCACGGGACGCGCCTCCAGCGTGGCCGCCGGGGCCCACTGACGCCAGGTGACGGGCCAGCCGCCGTCCTCCTGCTGCGCGGCGGCCAGGTGGTCCAGGGAGCGGGCCATCTCGTCGTCCGTGAACCACGCGCGCGCGAGCGAGTCCGGGCTCCGGGCGAAATCGTGCGGGAAGTGGTGCTCGCCCGGCGCGTAGCCGGGGGCGACCGGGAACGCGTCGAGACGGTCCGGGTCCAGCGCCGCGAGGCGCTGCTCCCGCACCAGGCGGCCCAGCCGGTCGGCGGCGGCCTCCGCGCGCGGGCGGTCGGGAGCGGAGTCCAGGAAGGCCACGGCCGCCCGCACCTCGTAGGGGTGGGACTTCTCCAGGGTCTCCACCGTCTGCCAGCAGTAGTCCGTGGCCCGGAAGAGCCAGGCGTGCCACACCTCGTTGCGGTGCAGCAGCCCGACCACCGGACCAGTGGTCAGCAGCTCGCTGGGAGGGTCGTCGACGACGGGGACGAACGGCGCCGCCGGATAGCCGCGCTGGCCGGGGTGGACCGCCGGCAGGGCGCCGTCGGAGGTGGAGACGAACGTCAGATAGCGGCACACCCGCTCCACCCGCTGCCCGCCGCAGCGCCCGATGGCGTCCAGGACGCCCAGGGCGCGCGCGGTGTGCAGGGGCTGGCTGACGGGCCCGCGCAGATCGGGCTCCAGGGCGTGCCCGTACCCGCCGTCCTCGTTGCGGTAGGCGTCCAGCGACGCTTCCACGGCCTCCGGGCAGCCGTGCAGGAAGTGGTACGCGAACAGACGCTGCTCCAGGACGCGCGCGGTGAGCCACACGAACTGTTCGGCGCGGAAGAGCGGGGAGCGCGCCGGGGGCGTGGAGGGGAGCGGGGAGACTCCTGAATCTGCCATGGGTCAGACCGTAGGGCGCGAAGCGGTCCCCGCAGGCGCTGAGGGCCAGGGCCACCCCCGGGGGCGGGATACTGGAGTCATGCGGTTGACGGTCTTCTGGCAGCGAATGGCGGAACACTTCGGTCCGGGGTACGCCGAAACCTTCGCGCGCGATCACGTCATGTCCGAGCTGGGCGGACGCACGGTGAACGAGGCGCTGGACGCCGGCTGGGCGGCCAAGGACGTGTGGCGGGTGGTCTGCGCGGTCATGGACGTGCCGGGCGAGAGGCGCTGACGGCCGGGCCACCGGGCGGAGCACCTGCCGAAACGCCGGAAATGCCGGTATTGGCGGTCAGGAAATCGACAGTACGGTTCCGATCCGTCACGAAGATCGCGCGCGGGCTCCGGTTGTCGGTGGCGTGGGTGAGACTGGGCGAGTGGCACCCACTGACGAGGAACCCCTGGCACCCACTGCCGAGAACGGCGAGGCGACCGTCCGGCAGGCAGCACCGGCCGCGACGACCCCGCCCGGCCGGCCCCCGCTCGCCGGCGCCGCGGCGCCGGCCGGCCGGATGCCGCGCTGGCTGCCGCGCGCCATGGTGCTCGCCCTCGCGCTGATCGCCGCGTTCCAGCTGGGCAGCTGGGCCTTCCACCAGCTGACCGGACTGTTGATCAACGTATTGATCGCGTTCTTCCTGGCCCTCGCGGTCGAGCCGGCGGTGAGCCGGATGGCGGCCCGTGGCATGCGCAGGGGGCTCGCCACCTTCCTGGTCTTCTTCGGGCTGACCATCGTCATAGCCGGGTTCGTCACCCTGCTCGGCTCCATGCTGGCCGGCCAGATCATCAAGATGATCGAGGGCTTTCCCGAGTACCTTGACTCGCTGATCAACTGGACCAACCACACCTTCCACACCGAGCTGAGACGGGTGGACATCCAGGAGGGCCTCCTCCACTCCGACTGGCTGCGCAAGTACGTGCAGAACAGCGCGGCCGGCGTGCTCGACGTGTCCACCCAGGTGCTCGGCGGCCTCTTCCAATTGCTGACGGTCGGCCTGTTCTCGTTCTACTTCGCCGCGGACGGTCCCCGGCTGCGCCGCGCCCTGTGCTCCGTCCTGCCGCCCGCGCGCCAGGCCGAGGTGCTGCGCGCCTGGGAGATCGCCGTCGACAAGACGGGCGGCTATCTCTACTCGCGCGGTCTCATGGCGCTCATCTCCGGGATCGCGCACTACATCCTGCTGGAGATCATGGGCGTGCCGTACGCGCCCGTGCTCGGGGTCTGGGTGGGCCTCGTCTCCCAGTTCATCCCCACCATCGGGACCTACCTCGCGGGTGCCCTGCCGATGCTGATCGCGTTCACCGTCGACCCCTGGTACGCGGTGTGGGTGCTGGGCTTCGTCGTGATCTACCAGCAGTTCGAGAACTACGTGCTCCAGCCCAAGCTGACCGCCAAGACCGTCGACATCCACCCGGCGGTCGCCTTCGGCTCGGTCATCGCCGGCACCGCGCTGCTGGGCGCCGTCGGCGCGCTGATCGCCATCCCGGCGGTGGCCACCCTCCAGGCGTTCCTCGGGGCGTACGTGAAGCGGTACGCCGTCACGGACGACCCCCGGGTGCACGGGCACCGCAGCAGGCCGCCGTCCGGCCCCGGGGCGCTCACGCGCGCGCGGCGACTGTGGGCCGCCCGCACCGCCCGCCGCCCCGGTGGGCGGGAAGGTTCGTAGGACGCGCGCGGACCGGCGTCGCGCCCGCTCGTCGTGGGACGCACGGGCGCGACGGCGCCCGTCCCTCCGGGTTCATGAAGACTGGAGCACGCCTGCGTTGCAGGTCTGCCATGGGCAGGGTCCGTGCTGCCGACGGACGCCGCGGCCGGCTTGCTGGTCGCCGTCCTGCTCATGGCGCGCGGGCTGAGCCGTACGGACACCGGCTCGGTACCCGTCGGCGAGCCGTCCGCGGACTGGACGCCGGTGTGGTCGTCCGGTGCCCTGGCCTGGCGGCCGGAGTGACGGGCGGCGTGCTGCTGCGGCTCGGGCACCGTGGTCCCGGGGCGGTCCAGCTCGCTTGACACAAAAATCGAACATCCATTCTTATGGGGGCTCAGGCGAGGCTGCCGACTGGGGTATTTGCCCTGGCATACCGGGAAATGTCCCTCAGTTATCCACAGGCCGGGCCTGCGTCGGGGCGCATTGTCAGTGGCAGGCGTTAGCGTCTTTGACGTGAAGCGATCGACTCAAGCAAACCGGGTGGAACCCATGGCAGGAACCGACCGCGAGAAGGCGCTCGACGCCGCGCTCGCGCAGATTGAACGGCAATTCGGCAAGGGCGCGGTCATGCGCATGGGCGAGCGGTCCAAGGAGCCCATCGAGGTCATTCCGACCGGCTCGACCGCGCTCGACGTCGCCCTCGGCGTGGGCGGTCTGCCGCGCGGCCGGGTCGTGGAGATCTACGGACCGGAGTCCTCCGGCAAGACGACCCTGACCCTGCACGCCGTGGCGAACGCGCAGAAGGCCGGCGGCCAGGTCGCCTTCGTGGACGCCGAGCACGCCCTCGACCCCGAGTACGCGCGCAAGCTCGGCGTCGACATCGACAACCTGATCCTCTCCCAGCCGGACAACGGCGAGCAGGCCCTGGAGATCGTGGACATGCTCGTCCGCTCCGGCGCCCTCGACCTCATCGTCATCGACTCCGTCGCCGCGCTCGTGCCGCGCGCGGAGATCGAGGGTGAGATGGGCGACAGCCACGTCGGTCTGCAGGCCCGCCTGATGAGCCAGGCGCTGCGGAAGATCACCAGCGCGCTCAACCAGTCCAAGACCACCGCGATCTTCATCAACCAGCTCCGCGAGAAGATCGGCGTGATGTTCGGCTCCCCCGAGACCACGACCGGTGGCCGGGCGCTGAAGTTCTACGCCTCGGTGCGCATCGACATCCGCCGCATCGAGACCCTGAAGGACGGCACGGAGGCGGTCGGCAACCGCACCCGCTGCAAGGTCGTCAAGAACAAGGTCGCGCCGCCCTTCAAGCAGGCCGAGTTCGACATCCTCTACGGCCAGGGCATCAGCCGCGAGGGCGGTCTGATCGACATGGGCGTGGAGCACGGCTTCGTGCGCAAGGCCGGCGCCTGGTACACGTACGAGGGCGACCAGCTCGGCCAGGGCAAGGAGAACGCGCGCAACTTCCTCAAGGACAACCCCGACCTGGCCAACGAGATCGAGAAGAAGATCAAGGAGAAGCTGGGCGTGGGCGTCCGGCCGGAGGAGCCCGCCGCCGAGCCGGGCGCCGACGCGGCGGTCACCACCGCGGCGGCCGCGGACGCCGCCAAGTCCGTGCCCGCCCCGGCAGCCGCCAAGGCCACCAAGCCCAAGGCCGCCGCAGCCAAGAGCTGACCCGTGACACGACGAACCGACTGGGCCGAGTACGAGTACGCCACCCCCGGTGCCCCACGGGGGAGGGGCACCGGGGGCTACCCGGACTCCGCCCCGGACGGTGACGACGGACACCGGGACGGCGAGTACGGCGACAGGGGCGGACGCGGGCGGCGCCGAGGGCGACAGGAGTACGACGGCCCCGGCGCCCACGGCCCGGACTCCTACGGCCCCGATGTCTGGGGCACCGGTGGACACGGTGGCGCGCTCGGGGATGACGGTGGTCCTGAGGCGGGCGGCGCGCGCGGTGAGCCGTACGGGGGCGGTTCAGCACGCGGCCGCGGCCTCGGGAGACCCGGCGGCGCGCGGGGCGAGCGCCGTGGACGCGGCCGGCGGCGCGGTTTCGGGGACGCGCCCGGTGAGGACGAAGGCGCCCCCTCCTCGGCGAGGGACGAGCGGGGGGAGTCTTCAGGGGACCCGGCTGAGCGGGCCCGGGCGATCTGCCTGCGCCTGCTCACCGGGACCCCGCGCACCCGCAAGCAGCTCGCGGACGCCCTGCGCAAACGGGAGATCCCCGAGGAGGTCGCCCAGGAGGTGCTGGACCGGTTCGAGGAGGTCGGGCTCATCGACGACGGCGCCTTCGCGGACGCCTGGGTGGAGTCCCGGCACCACGGCCGGGGACTGGCCCGCCGCGCCCTCGCCCGGGAACTGCGGACCAAGGGCGTCGACTCGGCGCTGATCGAGGACGCCGTCGCCCAGCTCGACTCCGAACAGGAGGAAGCGACCGCCCGGGAACTCGTCGCCCGCAAACTGCGTGCCACCCGTGGCCTGGACCGCGACAAGCGGCTCCGCCGGCTCGCGGGCATGCTCGCCCGCAAGGGTTATCCCGAGGGCATGGCCCTCCGCGTCGTCCGCCAGGCACTGGAGGAAGAGGGCGAGGAGACCGAGTTCCCCGGGGACGGGGGCGGCGACTTCTGACCGGCGGGGAGAGGGCGGGGAAGAGGCGGGGACGAGTCGCGGGACGCTGAGAAACGCGCGTCTCCTGGTCGTCCGGGGGACACGAGGGCCATTGGGCCTTCGGACCGCGGGGACTTTCCGCGCCTCCGAGAGTGCGGGGACTCCCGATGAGGGCTTCCGGCAGGCCTTCATGGGGGCCTCACGGGCCGTGGGGTGCGAACGGGCGCGGGGATCGGCGCCGGCGTGGGGTCAGCCCCCGGTGTGCGGGGGTGGGGTGCCCCCTGCCAAGACGCCGGGCCGCCGCAGTGCCCTCCCGCCCCCCTACCGGCGACTCTGTACGCGCGCCGGCTCAGCGACCGACGCGTACCCGCGTACAAGAGAAGAGAGCCCGTCCCCATGATGCTGCGTTACGCCTTGCGGACCGTCCGGGCCCGGAAAGCCGGCTTCCTCGGCGCCTTCCTCGCCCTGATGTGCGCGGCGGCCCTGATCACCGCGTGCGGCACCCTCCTCGACACCGGCCTGCGCGGCACCGTCCGCACCGAGCGCTATGCCGCGACCCCCGTGTTGGTCTCCGCCGACCAGCGTGTGCACCGGACCACCGTCAAGCACAAGCACGGCAAGACCAAGGTCAAGCACAAGGCGAAGCCCATCGCCGAGCGCGCCTGGCTTCCCGGGCAGCTGCGCGACACACTCGCCCGGACCCCCGGCGTGGCCAGGGTCGTCCCCGAACTCACCTTCCTCGCCCAGCCGTCGACCCCGGCCGGCACCGGCGGTCGTAGCGGGTACGGCCATGCCTGGGACTCCGCCGCGCTCACCCCGTACCGGCTGAGCGCGGGCCACGCCCCCACGGCCTCCGATGACCTCGTCATCGACGCCGATCTCGCCGCACGGGCCCGGCTCCGGCCCGGAGACCGGCTCACCGTGCAGTCCACACGGGCCCCCCGGAGCTACCGGATCACCGGTATCGCCACCCCGGCCACCCCCGTGCGCCACCAGACCTCCCTGTTCTTCTCGGCGGCCGAGGCCCGACGACTGGCCGCCCACCCCGGGCAGGTCACCGCGTTCGGCGTGTTGCCGGCCGAGGGAGCGGACCCCGAGCGGGTGCGCCAGTCCGTGGCACGGGCGGTGCGCGGGACCACGGCCCAGGTCCGTACCGGTGACGCCCGCGGGCCCGTCGAGTTCCTGGACGCGGCCGCCGCCCGCACCCGGCTGGTCAGCATGGGCGGCGCGATGGGCGGGACCTCGCTGCTGGTCGCGGTGCTCGTGGTCGTCGGCACCTTCGGGCTCACCGTCCAGCAGCGCCACCGCGAACTCGCCCTGCTGCGGGCCATCGCCGCCACCTCCGGGCAGATCCGCGGGCTGCTCGGCCGGGAGGCGCTGATCGTCGGCGCGGTGGCGGGCACGGCCGGCGCGCTGCTCGGGCTGCCGCTGGGCGACTGGCTGTACTCCAGGTTCGTCGCCCTGGGCGCCGTACCCGACACGCTGGAGCGCACCGTCGGCGTCTTCCCGCCGCTCGTCGCTCTCGCCGCCACCCTGTTCGCCGCCTGGGCCGCGGCCCGGATCGCCGGCCACAGGGTCGCCCGGATCCGCCCGGCCGAAGCCCTGGCCGAAGCCAGGACCGAGCGCACCCGGCCCGCCCTCGGCCGGATCGCCGCCGGACTGCTGCTCCTGGCCGGCGGGGCCGTCCTCGTCGTCGTCCTCGCCTCCCTGCGCACCGAGCCCGCCTCGACGCCCGTGACCTTCCTCGCCGTCGTCGTGCTGTCGACCTCCGTCGCCCTGCTCGGTCCCCTCCTGGTCAGAGGGGGCGTGCTCCTGCTCGCCGGCCCGCTCCGGCTCACCGGGCACGGGGGCCGGCTGGCCACCGCCAATCTGCGCGGCAACGCCGCCCGCATGGCCTCCGTCGTCACCCCCCTCACCCTGCTCGTCGGCATGACCTGCACCGTCCTGTTCGTCCAGGCCACGCTGGGGGACGCCGCCCGCACTCAGGTCCGCGAGGGTGTCCGGGCCGACTGGGTCGTCACCGCGCAGGGGCCAGGTGTCCCCGGCGAGGCCGCCGAGCGGCTGCGCGCGCGGCACGACACGGTCACCGAGGTGGTCCGTACGACCGTCCGCGTCGGCCTGGACAAGTACCCCGCGCAGGGCGTCACCCCGGCGGGCCTGGCCCGCACCTGGGACCCCGGTGTCACCGCCGGCTCCCTCGGCCGGCTCGGCCCCGGGACCGTGGCCGTCAGCGAGGTGGCCGCGGAACAGCAGCACCTGAAGCCGGGAAGCGTCCTGAACGTCACGCTCGGCGACGGCACGCCCGCCACGCTGACCGTCGCCGCCGTCTACGCCAAGGGGCTCGGCTTCGGCGACCTCACCTTCGACCACGACCTCGTGGCCCACCACGTCGACAACCCGCTCGCCTCCTCCGTCCTCGTCCGCACCGGCCGCACACAGGGAGAACTCTCGACCACCCTCCGTGAGTTCCCGGGGGTGCGGATTCTTTCGCCGGCCGCCGCCGATGCCCTCCAGGCCGACCGGCAACAGACGAACGCCGAGGTCAATTACCTCGCCATGGGGCTGGTGCTGGCCTTCACCGCCATCGCCGTCGGCAATACGCTCGCTGTCTCGGTCGCCGAGCGGGTCCGGGAGTTCGCGCTGCTCCGCCTCGCCGGCGCGACCCGGCGGCAGGTCCTGCGCATGCTGCGCACGGAGACCCTGACCGTGGTCTTCCTCGCCACCTCCCTCGGCAGCGGTATCGCCCTCGCCGTGCTCACCGCGTTCAGCGTCGGGATGACGGGCCGGGCCGCGCCCACCGTCACCCCGCTGCTGTACGTCGGCGTCGTCGGGTTCGCCGGCCTCCTCGCGCTGCTCGCCGGCGCCGTGCCGGGACGCGCGGCGCTGCGGGTGCGGGCGGTGACGGTCGCCACGGCCAAGGAGTGACACCGGCGACCGCGGCCCGTACCGCTGCCCCTCGGGGCCTGCCGTTGTCCTCAGGCCGGCGCTGCCCTTCGGGCCTGCCGTAGTCCTCAGGCCGGCGCCGGCTCCACCGGCAGACCCTCCGCCCGCCACGCCTGGAAGCCGCCCACCAGGTCCGTCGCCCGGTGCAGGCCCAGCTGGTGGAGGGAGGCGGCGGCGAGGCTGGAGGCGTAGCCCTCGTTGCAGACCACCACGACGCGCAGGTCGTGTCCGGTGGCCTCCGGGAGGCGGTGGCTGCCCTGGGGGTCGAGGCGCCACTCCAGCTCGTTGCGCTCGACCACGACGGCACCGGGGATGAGCCCGTCCCGTTCGCGCAGGGCCGCGTACCGGATGTCGACCAGCAGCGCGTCACCGGTGAGAGCCGCCTTGTGCGCCTCCTGTGCCTCGATGCGCTGGTAGCCCGCACGGACCCGCTCCAGCACCTCGTCGATGCCGGGCGGCCGTCCGCCGGTTCCCTCGGTCGCCGTCGTGTCGCTCACTGCCAGTCCTCCGGGCGTTCGACCTGCTCCAGGCGCAGGACCTGGCCGGTGCGACTGTAACGACGGATGTGCGGGAGCGGCGGGTAGTAGGCGTGGACCGAGATCGCGTGTCGCTCAGTGGACTCGTTGAGCACCTCGTGCACGTGGTGGCGGCCGAAGGCGCGGCCCTGTCCGGCGGACAGCCGGCGTACGCGGTCCACGCCGTCCGTGAGCTCCAGGGTCTTCCAGCCGTCGGTGGGCAGCCGGGCGGCGAGGGAGTTCTCCGTCAGCTCGCCCGAGGCGGTGAGGAAGGCGCCGACCGAGTCGGCGTGGTCGTGCCAGCCGGTGCCGGTGCCGGGCGGCCAGCCGATCAGCCAGGCCTCGCTGCCGCCGGGACCGTCCAGCCGCACCCAGGTGCGGCCCTCCGGGTCGAGGGGGAGGGAGGCGATCAGCTCGGTGTCGGCCGCCGTACGCCGGACGAAGTCGAGGAGGTCCGCCTGCGTGGGTGCGGCGACGGCGGACACGGCGGAGGGCAGGGAAGAGGGGACAGACACGGATACCGTCCTGGAAGTTCGCGGAGACGGGCGCGCGACGGCGCCCGGTGAGGAAAGGGAGGCGAATTCAGCAGGACGGGCGACACACGCAGCCCGCGTAGCGGACGAGGTCCATGTGGACCCTCCGCCACAGGCGCACGTAGGTGTCGGTCACGATCGGGAGTACAGCATGCCGGCACATCCCGGTCAACCGGGTGTCATCCCGTGGACGGAGGGCGGGGCGCGGAATCGGCGCAGGCCGGGGGCGCATGCCTGCCAGGCGGCGCCCGGCGCGTTCCAGGGATCGGGCGCCTTGGTTCGCGGATCGGCCACCTTCGCTCGTGCCGGGCGCGGGCCCGGTGCGCACACCTTCGGAGCGAGGACGCCCGCCCTCCCCCGGAGCGCCCGGCGCGGAGCCACCGCCCAAGGCCGGAGGCGGGCCTCTCCCCAGTCGCCTCGCCAAGGCCGGAGGCGGGCTTCTCCCCAGTCGCCTCGCCAAGGCCGGAGCCGGGCTTCTCCCCAGCCGCCTCGCCAAGGCCGGAGCCGGGCTTCTCCCCAGCCGCCTCGCCAAGGCCGGAGCCGGGCCTCTCCCCAGCCGCCTCGCCAAGGCCGGAGCCGGGCCTCTCCCCAGTCGCCTCGCCAAGGCCGGAGCCGGGCCTCTCCCCAGTCGCCCCGCCAAGTCCGGAGCCCGGCTTCTCCGACCCGCCCCGCGCGGACGCCGCTCAGCGCCGTCCCGAGCCCGCTTCCGCCGTTTCCGTCTGTTCGCTCAGCCGTTCCGCGTCCGGCTCCTCCTCCGCCACCGGCTCCGCCTTCCGGGCCGGACCGCCCAGCGTGGCCTCCGCCGCCGTGTACAGGTCGGCCGGGCGGACCCCGCTCAGCGCGGCGACCAGGTGGCCGTCGGGGCGTACCAGCAGCACGCTGTGCGCCGGCGCGCCCGGGTAGCTCTCGGCGACCAGCAGCTCGGCGGGGTGCGGCAGCGCGGTCACGGCCGCCGCGAGCCGGGGCATCACCCCGGCGGACACCCAGTGCTTGCGGTCCCACACCCCCGTGCCGGGAGCGATCAGCACGACCAGCAGCGCGCCCCGGCCGAGCCGGTCCCGCAGCCGGACGAAAGAGCCGTCCTCCGCCGTGACCCGGACGTCGGTCACCTGGGCGCCGGGCGGGGTGCCGACGGCGATCCCCGCCTCCAGGCGCGGGGGCGTGAGCGGTGAGCCGGCGTACGTGCCGGGCGAGCCCAGCGCTCCGCGCCCCAGGTGGCCGTCGGTGAACTGCGCGTCGTGCCCGCGCGCCGCGCCCGGGACCATGCCGCGCAGCCCGCCGCCGCGCAGCACCGGCAGCGCCTGGTCGGCGGCGCGCAGCCGGGCGGCGATCACCGCGCGCCGCTCGGTCTGGTAGCTGTCCAGCAGGGCCTCGTGCGGGCCGTGGTGCCAGGCCGCGGCCAGTTTCCAGGCGAGGTTCTCGGCGTCCCTCAGGCCCTCGTCGAGCCCCTGGGTGCCGAACGCGCCGAGCAGATGGGCCGCGTCCCCGGCGAGGAAGACCCGGCCGGCGCGCCAGCGGCGGGCCAGCCGGTGGTGCACCGTGTGGACACCGGTGTCGAGCAGGTCGTACGCCGGTGCGTCACTGCCCGTCCAGCCCGTGAGGGTCTCGCGGATGCGGGTCAGCAGGAGCTCGGGCGTGACCAGGTCCTTCCCCGGCGGCAGCAGCCAGTCCAGGCGCCAGGCGCCGTCCGGGAGGGGGCGGGCGGTCACCTCCCCGGCCGAGGGCCCGGACGACCGCCACGGCGGCATCCGATGGAGCAACGCCTGGCCCTCCCACGGAAGTTCGGTCCGCAGTGTGGCGACCGCGTGCCGTTCCACCGCCGTACGGCCCGGGAAACGGATGTCCTGGAGCTTGCGCACGGTCGAGCGGGGGCCGTCGCAGCCGACCAGGTAACTGCCGCGTCGCCAGGTCGCCTTCGATCCGCGGGTGTGCGCGTTGACGCCGGACCGCTCCTGCTCCAGGGCGTCCAGGCGGCTGTCGGTGGCCACCTCGGCCAGCGGCTCGCGGGCGAGGGCCGCGCGCAGGGCGTCGGTCAGGATGTGCTGGGCGATGTGCAGCGGGGCGGCGGGGTCGCCCTCGGCGAAGGCGATCTCGGTCATCACCTGCTTGCGCCGGACGGACCGCCATCCGGCCCAGCGCACACCGTGCTCGCCGAGCGCCGCCCCGGTGAGCCGTTCCAGCAGGGCGGCCGTGTCCTCGCGCAGGACGACGGTGCGCGCCGGGCGGGGTTCGTCCTTGCCGGAACTCTCGTCGAGGACGACGACGGGCACGTTCTGACGGGCCAGCAGCAGGGCCAGCGTGAGTCCGACGGGCCCCGCTCCGACGATGATCACCGGGTCCATGACGCGGCACCCCCTGCTCGTGACGATGCCCTGACGGAGACAAGTGAACAGGAAGGAGGAGCGGGGTGCACGATCACAAAACGTATGCAACCCATTGGCAGAGTTCGCGTCAAGCGACCGGGGGCAGTGGCGATCAAGCCACTGCCCCCGGGTGGTGCATTCGGGTCTGACTCGCCGTCAGGCCGAGGTTCCGGTGCCCGCGTGACCCGGGATGCCGGCCATGTCGTCGACGCTCAGCATCGCGCCGGTCGACTTCTTGCGCCGCCGCAGCCGGCCCTCCAGCCAGCTCGCGAAGGTGGTCAGCGAGAAGTTGATGATCAGGTAGATCACGGCGACGATCGTGAAGGAGGCGATGGTGTTGGCGCCGTAGTAGCCGCTCATCGTGTTCGCCGCGGCGAGCAGTTCGGGGAAAGTGAGGACGGCGCCGCCGAGCGCGGTGTCCTTCACGATGACCACCAGCTGGCTGACGATCGCGGGGAGCATCGCGGTGACCGCCTGCGGCAGCAGGATGACCCGCATCACCTGTCCCTTGCGCAGACCGATCGCCATGGCCGCCTCGGACTGGCCCTTCGGCAGCGAGAGGATGCCCGCGCGGACGATCTCGGCCAGGACGGACGCGTTGTACAGCACCAGACCGGTGACGACCGCGTAGAACGGACGGTCGTCCGAGCTCACGTCGGTGTACTGGGAGAACAGCGCCTGACCGAAGATCATCAGGACCAGGACGGGGATCGCGCGGAAGAACTCCACGACGACCGCCGCCGGTACCCGCACCCACACGTGGTCCGACAGCCGCGCTATGCCGAGGACGGCGCCCAGGGGCAGCGCGATGAGCATCGACAGCGCCGCCGCTTCCAGCGTGTTCTGCAGGCCGGGCCATATGTACGTCGAGTACGCCTCGGTACCGCCGCCGAGATAGGGCTTCCACAGCGCCCAGTCCAGCTGGTTCTTCTCGTCCAGGGAGCTGTACACCCACCAGACGAGGGCCGCGAGTGCGGCGAGGAAGACCACCGTGTAGAGGATGTTGCGCCGCTTGGCGCGCGGCCCCTGGGCGTCGTACAGGACCGAAGTCATCGCTTCACCGCCACCTTCTTGCCCACCCAGCCGAGGATCAGGCCGGTCGGCAGGGTCAGGCAGCAGAAGCCGAAGGCGATGATCGCGGAGATCAGCAGCAACTGCGCCTCCTTCTCGACCATGTCCTTCATCAGCAGTGCCGCCTCGGCGACGCCGATCGCCGCCGCCACCGTCGTGTTCTTCGTCAGCGCGATCAGCACGTTGGTCAGCGGGCCGACGGCCGCCCGGAACGCCTGCGGCAGCACCACCAGGAACAGCACCTGGCTGAAGCTCAGACCGATGGCGCGCGCGGCCTCCGCCTGGCCGACCGGCACCGTGTTGATGCCGGACCGGATGGCCTCGCACACGAAGGCCGACGTGTAGACGATCAGTCCGAGGACGGCCAGCCGGAAGTTGGCCGTGTCGATGATGTCGCCGGCACCCAGGCTGATGCCCAGGGTGTCGTGCAGGCCGAGCGAGGAGAACAGGATGATCACCGTGAGCGGGATGTTCCGCACGGTGTTCACGTAGACGGTGCCGAAGCCGCGCATCAACGGCACCGGGCCCACCCGCATGGCGGCCAGCAGGGTGCCCCAGATCAGGGAGCCCACGGCGGACAGCACGGTCAGCTGCACCGTCGTCCAGAAGGCGCCCAGTACGTCGTAGTCGTCAAGAAAGTCGAACACGTTCTCCCGCGCTTCCGCGTGTAGGGATGCCCGGGTGCGCCGCCCTCACGGACGGCGCACCCGCCGGGCGTTGCCTCAGCTCTTGATGTCGCCGATCTTCGGGGCGGGCTCGTTCTTGTAGCCGGCCGGACCGAGGTTCTTGTCCACGGCCTGCTGCCAGGAACCGTCGGAGACCATCGACTCGAGGGCCTTGTTGATCTTGTCCTTGAGGTCGCTGCCCTTCTTGACGCCGATGCCGTAGTTCTCGTTCGTCATCTTCAGGCCGCCCAGCTTGAACTTGCCCTTGAACTGGGACTGCGAGGCGTAACCGGCGAGGATCGAGTCGTCCGTGGTCAGGGCGTCGATCGCCTTGTTCTGCAGACCGGTCAGACAGGCGGAGTACGTCGGGTACTTCTGGAGCTGCGCCTTGGGGGCCAGCTTCTCCTTGACGTTCTGCGCCGAGGTGGAGCCGGTGACCGAGCACAGCCGCGCCTTGTTCAGGTCCGCCGCCGACTTGATGGAGGTGTCGTCCGCGCGGACCAGCACGTCCTGGTGGGCCAGCAGGTACGGGCCGGCGAAGTCGACCAGCTTCTGGCGCTCCGGGGTGATCGAGTAGGAGGCGGCGATGAAGTCGACGTCACCGCGCTGGAGCATGGTCTCGCGGTCGGCGCTCTTCGACTCCCGCCACTCGATCTGGTCCTCCTTGTAACCGAGTTTCTTGGCGACATAGGTGGCCACGTCGACGTCGAGACCCGAGTAACCCTGCGGCGTCTTCTGACCGATGCCCGGCTGGTCGAACTTGATGCCGATGGTGATCTTCTTGCCACCGCCGGAGCCCTTGTCGTCCTTGTCGCCGCCGCAGGCGGTGGCGGTCACGGACAGGGCGAGGAGGACGGCCGAGGCGGCGGTGACCTTGCGGAGCTTCATCGTGAACATCCTTCTGAGTGGTGAGGAAAGCGTTCCTGGGGCGCGGGCGGCGGGAGCCGTGCCGGTCAGTGGTGCAGGATCTTGGACAGGAAGTCCTTGGCCCGGTCGCTGCGCGGGTTGCTGAAGAACTGGTCGGGCGAGGATTGTTCAACGATCCGCCCGTCCGCCATGAAGACGACCCGGTTCGCGGCCGACCGCGCGAAGCCCATCTCGTGCGTGACGACGATCATCGTCATGCCCTCGCGCGCGAGCTGCTGCATGACCTCCAGGACCTCGTTGATCATCTCGGGGTCGAGTGCGGAGGTCGGCTCGTCGAACAGCATGACCTTCGGGTCCATCGCCAGCGCCCGCGCGATCGCGACCCGCTGCTGCTGACCGCCGGACAGCTGGGCGGGGTACTTGTCGGCCTGGGTGCCCACGCCGACCCGGTCCAGCAGCGCCCGGGCCTTCTCCTCGGCCTGCTTCTTGTCCGCCTTGCGGACCTTGACCTGACCCAGCATCACGTTCTCGAGCACGGTCTTGTGCGCGAACAGGTTGAACGACTGGAACACCATCCCGACGTCCGCCCGCAGCCGGGCCAGTTCACGGCCCTCGTGGGGCAGCGGCTTGCCGTCGATCGTGATCGTGCCCGAGTCGATCGTCTCCAGGCGGTTGATGGTGCGGCACAGCGTCGACTTACCGGACCCGGAGGGCCCGATGACCACGACGACCTCGCCGCGGGCGATCGTCAGGTCGATGTCCTGGAGCACGTGCAACGCGCCGAAGTGCTTGTTGACGCTCTTCAGGACGACCAGTTCGTCGGACGTGGCCACGTCTTCCTTGGCCACCGTTACTTTGGTCATCGCTCTCAGGCTCCGTCCTCCTCGGGTATCCGAGGACAGTAATGAGCGGCTGTGACCTGCGTCATCACATCTGAGGGAGATCTGAGCATCACGATCCGGTAGCAATCGGACACGTGTCGTAGCACTTGCGGGCCGCGCGCGTATCGGCCGGATAACGGAAGAGACGGGCAACCTGAAGCCCCTTGACGCCGTCCTGGTCCATCGGCGTCACTGCCATGGTGCACGCACGCGTGCCCGTGATCCACAAGACAGACGGAAACCGAGACCGAACGACCGCTGAACCGGAGGGGGCCGGGTTGAGACTGCTGCTCGTCGAGGACGACAACCACGTCGCCGCGGCCCTGTCCGCCGTGCTCGCGCGCCACGGCTTCCAGGTCACCCACGCGCGCAGCGGCGAGGAGGCCCTCCAGGCGCTCGTCCCCGAGGGCAACGGCTTCGGTGTCGTCCTGCTCGATCTCGGCCTGCCCGACCAGGACGGCTACGAGGTCTGCGGCAAGATCCGCAAGCGCACCAGCACCCCGGTGATCATGGTCACCGCCCGCGCCGACGTCCGCTCCCGGATCCACGGCCTCAACCTGGGCGCCGACGACTACGTGGTCAAGCCGTACGACACCGGGGAACTGCTCGCCCGCATCCACGCCGTCAGCCGGCGCACCGTCCAGGAGGACCCCGGCGCCAGTGGGGAGACCGCCCTGCTGCTCGGCCCCGTCCGCATCGAACTGCCCACCCGGCAGGTCAGCGTGGACGGCACGGTGATCCCGCTGACCCGCAAGGAGTTCGACCTGCTCGCCCTGCTCGCGCAACGGCCCGGGGTGGTCTTCCGGCGGGAGCAGATCATCAGCGAGGTCTGGCGGACCAGTTGGGAGGGCACCGGCCGCACCCTGGAGGTGCACGTCGCCTCCTTGCGGGCCAAGCTGCGCCTGCCCGCGCTGATCGAGACCGTACGCGGCGTCGGCTACCGGCTCGTCGCCCCGGCCGCCTAGCGGGGACGGGTGCGCACACGCCTGCTTCCGCTGCTCATCGTGCTGCTGGCGGCCGTCCTGCTCGCGCTCGGCATCCCGCTCGCCGGCAGCCTGGCCGCCGCCCAGCAGCAACGGGTCGTCGTCGACCGGATGGACGACGCGGCCCGGTTCGCCGCGCTCGCCCAGTTCGTCACCGACGCGCCCGGCGGGTCGCGCCGTACCACCACGGACGAGCGCCTGGAGAGCCTGCGCAGCGAACTCGAGAGCTACTACGGCGTCTACGGCATACGCGCGGGCGTCTTCTACCGCAACGGCACTGAGGCGATGGCCAACGCGCCCGACGACTGGTCCGTCCCGCGCACGGGTGAAGTACGCCGGGCGTTCGACGAGGCGTTGCTCAGCCGGCGCAGCCACGACCCGCCGCAGGCGTGGCCCTGGCAGCGCAGCCGGCTCGTCGTCGCCTCGCCGGTGATCCGGGACGGCGACGTCGTCGCCGTCGTGGTCACCGACTCGCCCACCGGGCAACTGCGCCACCGGATCCTGCGTGGCTGGCTGGTCATCGGCGCCGGCGAGATCGCCGCCATGCTGCTCGCCGTCGGCGCCGCTCTCCGGCTGACCGGCTGGGTGCTCAAGCCGGTCAGGGTCCTGGACGCCACCACGCACGACATCGCCACCGGACGGCTCAAGTCCCGCGTCGCGGTCGCCGGCGGGCCGCCGGAACTCAGACGGCTGGCCCGGTCGTTCAACGAGATGGCGGACAACGTCGAGGCCGTGCTGGAGCAGCAGCGCGCCTTCGTCGCCGACGCCTCGCACCAGTTGCGCAACCCGCTCGCGGCGCTGCTGCTGCGCATCGAACTGCTCGCCCTCGAACTGCCCGAGGACAACCCGGAGATCGCCTCGGTCCGCACCGAGGGCAAGCGCCTCGCCCAGGTCCTGGACGACCTGCTCGACCTGGCGCTGGCCGAGCACGCCGAGGCCGACCTGGGACTGACCGACATCGGCGCGCTGGCCGGGGAACGGGTGGCCGCCTGGGCACCGGCCGCCCGGGCCAAGGGCGTGCGGCTGACCGGCGACTGCCCGCCCACCACCGGCTGGGCCGACCCGATCGCCCTGTCCAGTGCCCTGGACGCGGTGATCGACAACGCCGTGAAGTTCACCCCGGAGGGCGGCACGGTCGCCGTCGCCGTCGCCGCCGACGGCGACACCACCACGGTCGTCGTCACGGACACCGGACCCGGCCTCACCGACGAGGAACTCGCGCGCGTGGGCGACCGGTTCTGGCGCAGCGGCCGGCACCAGAACGTCAAGGGCTCGGGCCTGGGCCTGTCCATCACCCGCGCCCTGCTGGCGGCGGGCGGCGGCTCGGTCGACTTCGCCCACCACGAGCCGCGGGGGCTGCGGGTCACGGTCCGGGTGCCGCGGCAGCCGGGGAACACCGGGTCCGGCGGGGGCGCCCGCTAGGCGTACCGCACGCCGGTCGCCGTCAGGGCTTCACCGACCGGTAATAGCGCCGGGCGCCCTCCTGGAGCGGCAGCGGGCCGGTGTAGATGGCGGTGCGCAGATCGACCAGCTGGGCGGAGTGGACGTGGGCGCCGATCCCGTCCCGGCTCTTGATGACCGTGCGGGTCACCCACTCGGTCAGCCGGGGATCGACGTCCGTACGGGTCATCAGCACGTTGGACACCGCGATCGTCGGCACCTCGGCGCCCCGCTGCACGTTCGGGTAGGCGGACTCGGGGATCTTCGTGGACCGGTAGTAGCGTGCCTCCTCGCCCTGGCCGTGCAGCCGGGCGACCAGGGCGTCGTCTATCGGCACGAACCGGAAGGCACCCTTCTGCGCCAGCGGGGCCAGTCCCTTCGTGGGCAGCCCGCCGGACCAGAAGAAGGCGTCGATCTTCCCCTCCCGCAGCCGCGCCGGTCCGGTGTCGATGCCGTCCCCCGCCGGGGAGATGTCCTTGCGCGGATCGATGCCGGCGGCCCGCAGCACCCGCTCGGCTATCAGCCGCACCCCCGAATGGGGCAGTCCGATCGCCACCCGCTTGTGCCGCAGGTCCCCCACCTCGCTGATGTCCGAGTCCGGGGCCACGATGAGCTGCACATAGTCGTCATACAGCCGCGCCACCCCGCGCAGCCGCCCGGCGCCCTCGGCCCCCCGCAGCGTGTACGCCGCCACCGCGTCGGCCGCCGCGATGGTGAAGTCCGCCCGCCCGGTCGCCACCCGTTCCACGTTCTCCTGGCTACCGGCGCTGTTGAGCAGTTTCACCGTCAGCCCCGGCATGTCCTTGCCCAGCTCGGTGCGCAGCCGCTCGCCGTACTCCTGGTACACCCCCGGCGGCGTACCGGTGCTGAACACGATCGTGCCGCTCGGCGGCTTCTCACCGAGCGGCAGCAGCCACCACAACAGCAGCCCGAGGGCCACGACACCGCCGGCCGCGGCTCGCAGCGCCGTACGCCTGCCGACCCGGGGGAACCTCTTGGACATGCGGCGATCCTGCCAGCAGGGGCACGGCCCTGACCAGGGGCGCGGGCACCGCTCTCGCGGCCGGGGGGCGTTGTCGGTGCCGCCCGTTAGAGTCGCCGTATGAGTACCTCGCCCGCCCGCCTCGTCCACGAGTTCCACCGCGCCTTCGGCCTCGACGCCCGCGACACACCGACGGAGGTGGACCCGGGCCTGGCCGCGCACCGGGGCGAACTGCTCGCCGAGGAAGCGGCGGAGGTCGCCGAGGTCGCGGTCCGTGGCCCGCTGGACCGGCTCGCGCACGAGCTGGCCGACGTGGTGTACGTGGCCTACGGCACGGCCCTGGTGCACGGCATCGACCTCGACGAGGTGATCGCCGAGATCCACCGCGCCAACATGAGCAAGCTCGGCCCGGACGGACAGATCGCCCGCCGCGCCGACGGCAAGGTGCTCAAGGGGGAGCACTACCGCGCACCGGACGTCTCCGCGGTACTGCGCCGCCAGGGCTGGACACCGGGCGGCGCCGAAGCCTGACGCACGCGCACGGCCCCGTGGCACCACCGGCCGTCGCCCCGCTCCCACGAGGGGTACGCGGCCGGGTGGAGTGATGTCCTACGGGGCCGTCGCCGCCGATCGGCCGCCCGCCGGGCCGGGCGACTGGTGTTCCGGTACGTACACGCCCGTCGGGGCCGGCGGGCTTGGGGGGTGCTCTCTGGGAGCCGGTGGCGGGCCGGGGCTCGATTTCCCGTCGGTGTGGGCCCTCGGAGGCGGCGGGGCGATCTGCGTCAGCGGTTCGTCAGGCCCGTGCCGCCCAGGCGGGTCAGCAGGTCGGTGAGACGGGTGAGGTCCGTCGACGGCCAGTTCTGGACGCTGAAGATCTCGGCGGCCGTCTCCCGGGCCGTGGTCAGCATCTCCGTCAGCCGTCGTCGGCCCGTCGCGGTGAGCGCCGCGTACGCCACGCGCGCGTCCCGGGCGTCCGGCTCCCGGGTCACCAGCCCGATCCGCTCCAGTGGAGCGAGCCCGCGCGTGACCCCGGACGCCGTCAGCCCCAGCGCGTCGGCCAGGTCGACCCGGCGCATCCGGGCGCCGGGTGCCTGTGCCAGCCGGAGCAGCAACGTGAAGTCGGCGAGGCTGACGCCGTGCAGCCCGCCGAGCCGCGCGTCGAAGCGCCGTACCAGCGCCGTCTGGGCCCGCACCAGCCGTAGCGCCGCGTCCAGCGCTTCCTCGCTCATCGCGTCCGCCTTCCCTTGCCGACTCCTTGACTGCTCAAGTTTATGCCGCGGTTCAGGAGCCCGTCGCCCGCGCGGCCCGGCGCTGTCGTTTGCCCAGGGGGGCCAGGGAGAGGTCCTCCGCGGTGGTCCGCAGGCGCTTGTGGCCGTAACCGCGCTCGGTCAGCCACGAGGTGGCCGTTTCCTCGGCCCGCTCGGTCGCCTCCAGGATGTCCTCCTCCTTCTCGCCCGTGGCGGAGAACCGGAAGACGAACGCGGGCCGGGCGGCGATGTCGTAGGTGAGGTTCCCCTCGGGAGTGAACGCGGCGCGCAGGACGTCGTGTTCGGCGGCGTCGGCGAGCAGGGCGGCGCGCTGGGCTTCCGTGAGGCCGTCGAAGGCGCCGCGAACGGTGATGCGAAAGGTACGTGTGGTCATCCCGCGACTGTAGGCAGGGCGTAGCGGGGACCTCCACCCGGTTTCCGGGCGCGTCAGGGGCAGGGGGCCGGCGGATTGTGGGGGCGGTTACGGCGGGGGCGACGCGAGATGCGGACGCGACGGGGGACGGTCGGGGCGGATCCCGGGTCCCCGGGCGGTGGTGCCGGGCAGTTGAGGGGGCCCGGCCCGCGTGGGTGCCGGGGCGGCGGCAGGGTGACGGTACGCGGAATCGGGACGACGGGGCGCACTCGGCGTCGGGACGGCTCAGCGTTGGGACGGCTCAGCGTCGGGACGGCTCAGCGTTGGGTGGCCGGCGGCTGGGCGTCCCGTACGGGCAGGACGGGTTCCTGGCCGGGCAGGGCACGCGGCCGGAGGACGGCGAGCAGCGGACCGGCCATCGCCGTCGTCACGACCGCCATCACGACCATCAAGGAGTACAACCGCTCGTCGAGGACGCCGAGTTGCAGACCGGCGGTCAGAATGATGAGCTCGGTGAGTCCCCTTGTGTTCATCAGCGTGGCGAGAACCGCCGACTGGCGTGCGTCGACGCCGTAGGCCCGGGCGCTCAGGAACGCCCCGAGGAATTTCCCGCTGACCGCGACGAGCAGAATGAGCGCGAAATCCAGCCAGCCGGACCCGCCGAGGTCCGACAGGTCAACTTTCAGGCCCACGATGATGAAGAAGACCGGCTGCAGCAGCTGGCCGCTCACATCGCCGATCCGGTCGATGATGTCCGTGCGGAGCCGCTCGGTGGACTCCTTCGGCATCACCACACCGAAAAGGAACGCGCCGAAAATGAAATGCAGGCCGATCCGTTCGGTGACCGCCCCCGAGACGAGAAGCCCCGCGAGGACGACCGTCAGCACCGCCGGGGTCAGCCGGGAGCCGCCGGCGGCGACCAGCCTGCGCAGCAGCGGGCGCACCACCCAGGTCATCACGGCGGCGTACGGCACGAGCAGCAACAGCAGCCACTGGTCCCCGCCCCCGCCGCCGGCCAGGGCCACCACACCGGCGAGCATGCACCAGGCGAGCACGTCACCGATCGCCGCGCAGGCCAGCGCCAGCCCGCCGATCGGGGTGTGCTGCAGCTTCCGGTCCGTGAGAATGCGGGCCAGCACCGGGAAGGCGGTCACCGACATCGCCGTGCCCATGAAGAGCACGAAACCCAGCCGGTGGCCCGGTGCGTGGTCCTCGACCAGCAGCAGGGCGAGCAGGGTGCCGAGGCCGAACGGCAGCAGGATGCAGGAGACCGCCACGGTGGCGGCCAGTCTGCCGGTGCCGCGCAGGATCTTCCGGTCCAGTTCCAGACCCACGATGAACATGAAAACGGCCATGCCCACATCGGCGAGCGCCGTGAGCATCGGCCGTATATCGGTGGGGAACAGGAACTCCGGCAGGGAATGCCCGAGAAAAGTGGGGCCGAGCAGAATACCCGCGATCACCTCCCCGATGACCGCGGGCTGGGACAGGCGTTGTGCCACGGCGCCCAGTATGCGGGCGAGCACGATAATCAGGGCGAGATCGCAAAAGAGCGCGAACAGCTGGTTCGTAGTCATCGGTACCTGCCTCGAGGCGGGCCGCGTGTGCTGCCCGGAAGTATTGAGGTGCCGTAGACGTGCCCAGCAATGCTTTGTGGTGCGCGCCCGCGTTGTCAATGCCCCCATCCGGGCGGCCGAAGCCGAAAGCCTTCTCTCGGCGGGGCGTTCGGCGCCCGGACAACGGACAACGGACAACGGACAGCGAATGGCGGACAGCGGATGGCGGACAGGGCGAGGCGGACAGCGGAAGGCGCCGCCTCCCCGGGTGCGGGCCGGGGAGGCGGCGCCTGGCGCACGGTTCTCAGGAAGCGCTCTGGGCCGTGACGCAACCGATCGATCCGACCGGCAGGTTGTTTCCGGTGGATGTGGCGGTGAACCCGAACGTGGTCGTCCCGTCCGCCGGGACGACCCGGTTGTGATCCGCGTTGCGGACCGTGACCGTGCCGTCGGACGCGGTGGTCTGGGTCCCGTTCCACAGGCTGTTGATCTTGGTGCCGGTGCCGGGCTTCCAGGACACGGCCCAGCCGTCGAGCGGCGTGGTGCCGTGGTTCATCACCTCGACGGAGGCCTGGAAGCCGCCGTTCCACGCGCTGACCACGGAGTACGTGGCCATGCAGGAACCGGTGTGCGGGTCCGTGGGCGTCGGAGTGGGCGTCGGGGTCGGGGTCGGGGTGGGAGTCGGGGTCGGGGTGGGCGTGGAGCCGGAACCGCCGATGCCCGTCACCTCGCCGTGGCCGCCGTCGAAGACGACGTCGGAGCAGGAGAAGAAGTTCTCCTGGCTGTCCGAGCGGACCCACTGGATGAACATCAGCGCGTCACCGGAGCGCCCGGCGGGCAGCTTCATGTCCCAGTAGTAGTGGCCGCCGTCGGTGCCCGCCGAGCCCGACTGGGGCGGGTTGGTGACCGTCTGGATCAGCTCGAGGTCGGCCCAGCGCAGCGGAGTGGTGGGCGACCAGCCGGACTTGGTCAGATACACCCGGAAGCTGCCCGGGTGCGCCGCCCAGTTGCTGTACTGCGCCTGGATCGTCGCCCCGCTGGTCAGATGGGTGCGCGGCCAGTCCGAACGAGCGGCGTTGTACGCGGAGAAGTCGTACGGCGACCGGTCGCCGGCGCTGCACAGGGTGCCGTCCGGGACGTAACCCTGCCCGCGGCCGCCGGCGTTGGAGTCGAGCACGGCGAACCAGTTGTACAGCGCGGTCGCCCCGCTCTTGGCCAGCGCGTCCTTGCAGGCCGGGTTGGTCGGGTTCATCCCGCCGGTTCCGGTGCGGCCGTCCAGGTAACACAGGTAGGTGCGGGAGCCGGGGAGCATCGCCACCCCGTGCGCGTTGGCGCTGCCCTGTCCGAGCAGGGCCAGGCCGAGCCCGGCCAGCAGGGTGGACAGGGCCGCCACGACCGACAGGAGCCTGCCGCGTCGGGTCACGATTCTCTCCTTCCGTTGGACCGTACGGGCGGTACGCCCCGGGAGGGTGCCTTCCGGTGGGTGTTTCATCTGCGCTCCTCGGGCTGGGTGCGTGGGGGACTGGAGGCGGGGGCGCGTGTCACGCGGTGGTGCAGGCGGTTCCGTTGAGGCTGAATGCGGTGGGCTTGGCGAAGGTGCCGCTGTACGTTCCCTGGAAACCGAAGGTCACCTTGCCGCCGGCCGCGATCTGCCCGTTGTGGGCCAGGTTCGTGGCGGTGACCGCGCCGGACGACGGGCTGATCCCCGCGCTCCAGGCGCTGGTGACGCTCTGTCCGGAGGGCAGGGTGAAGGCGAGCCGCCAGCCGTCGACCGGGGTCGTGGCGGTGTTGGTGACGGTGACGTCGGCGGTGAAGCCGCCCGGCCAGACGCTCGTCGCGTACGCCACCGCGCAGCCCGCGGGGGTGCCGGGACCGCCGGGGCCGCTGCCGCCCGTGTTGACCGTGGAGGAGAACGAGGTCACGGCGAGTCCGGCGCCGTTCTGCCAGGGCTCGAAGCCGGCCTGGACGCTCGTCAGGTACCAGCTGTTCTGCGCCAGGCCGCGGGAGACGGCCTGCCGGGCGAAGTCCATGACGTCGAAGCTCCAGCTGGTGATCGCCGACGGGGCGACGAAGGACAGCACGTCGTTGGAGCCGTTGTTGCCGGACCACACCTGCCACTGGCGCCCGGCCACGGTGGCCGTGCCGACCTGCGAGCCCACGGGCTGGATCGGGCCCACCTTGTTGAACCAGACCATGATCTCGGTCCGGTTGACGCCGTCGGTACGGGGCGTGGGGTCGAGCCAGATGTCGTACGCCGCGTCGTACACCGCGTTGCTCACATAGGAGTACGAGATGCTGGTGGGTGCGCTGGAGATGGTGCTGAGCTGGGCCGGGAGGCTGGTCCCGGGCGAGCAGTTGGTGTAGTGGCAGCCGTTGTAGACGGACGGGTACGACTTCGGGGCGCCGTTCGTGGCCACCGAGCCGTCGGCCTGGGTGATCCGGAAACCGCTGTCCGTGACGTTGATGCACTGGGTCTCGCTGGTGCCCCAGCGGTTGTTCTGGACGACGTAGCGGCCCTGGATCGTCGTCGAGCCGTACTGTTCGCAGATCGCGGTGTCGGCCTGGGCCGCCGGGGCCGTGGTGAGCAGGGCCGCCAGTGCGGCGAGCGCGGCGAGCAGCGCGCCGACCAGGCCACTCGCTCCACGGACGGGGTGCGTTGACGGTCGCATGCGAGTCCTCTCGGGGACGATCGGATGCGGGAGCGCTCCCGCGCAGAATGGGAGCGCTCCCATTACCTCCGTTGGGCAGGGACTGTAGGGAGAGTTCATGTCCCTGACAAGGTCTCGCGCGGGAATGTGTCGAAGAGGTTTCGAAGGCGCAGGTGGGGCGGGAGGCGCCGATAGTTTCGGGGATGCGTGGGGCTGGGAGCGCTCCCGAAAGCGGCGGCTGCGGCCGGTTCCACGGTGACGGGAAGGCGGGGGGTACCCGGCGGGAGCGCCGCACGGCCGGGCCCCGGCCGTCCGGCACCGTTGTCAGGCGGGCCCGGTCACCTGGTGCGGCAATCCCCGTGTGCCGGCCCCCGCTGTGCCGGCCCCGTGTGTCGGCCCCGGCCCCGGTGCCGCCGTCAGGCCGAGTCGCGGCGGATCAGTTCGGTGCGGAGGATGACATGGCGCCAGGCCAGGGCCGGCTCCTCGAGTTCCTCCAGCAGGAGCCGGACCATCGCCCGGCCGATCTCCGCCAGTGGCTGGCGGACCGTGGTCAGCCGGGGTTCGGTCTGTTCGGCCAGCGCGAAGTCGTCGAAACCGATGACGGCGACGTCCTCCGGCACCCGGCGCCCCGCACCCCGCAGTTCCCGCAGCGCACCGGCCGCCGTGGTGTCCGAGGCGGCGAGCACCGCGTCGATCTCCGGGTGCTGGGCCAGCAGCCGGGCCATGGCCTGCCGGCCGCTCTCCTCGGTGAAGTCGCTCTCCGCGATCCAGGACGCGTCGGTGGTCAGCCCGACCGCCGCGAGCGCCTGGCGGTAGCCGCGCAGCCGGGACTGGGCGACGTACATGTCCAGCGGCCCGGTGATCGTGGCGATCGCCTTGCGACCGGTGGCCAGCAGATGGGTGACCGCGCTGCGGGCGCCGCCGGCGTTGTCCGCGTCGACGTAGCTGACGTGCTCGTCGCCCGAGCGGCGGCCCAGCATGACGGTCGGCAGCCGGGCCTCGGCGAGCATGTCCGGCAAGGTGTCGTCGGCGCGCACCGAGACCAGCAGCGCCCCGTCGACCCGGCCGCCGCGGGCGTACTCCAGGAAGCGCTTGCGCTCGGCGTCCGAGCGGACCATCGTCAGCAGCAACTGCATCCCGGTGTCGGCCAGCGCGTCCCCGAGCGAGCTGACGATCTCCGAGAAGAAGGGTTCCGCGAACAGCCGCCAGTCCGGCTCGGTCACGACCAGCGCGACCGCGTCGGCACGCCGGCCGGCCAGGGTCCGGGCCGCGAGGTTGGGCACGTATCCCAGTTCCGCGATGGCCTGCTGCACGGCCCTGCGCGTCGAGTCCTTCACCCCCGCCGCGTTGTTGACGACGCGGGAGACCGTGCCCCGGCCCACTCCGGCACGGGCGGCCACCTCCTCCAGCGTCGGCGTGTCAGGGCGCCGCCTGCCCATTGACCACCTCCCCCCACGAGATCCCCGATCTTACGATTCGCAGCCCGTCGCGCACACGGCTTCCGCCGACGACGACCGGTATGGCGCCCACCTCCCGCACGGCCGCCGAAGGCGCCGGCCGCTGCCCAGGAGCCACGGCGGGGCGTCCGGCGCCGGCACGGAGGGCCGCGGACCGGTACGGCAACTCGGCGTGAACTCGTTGGTCCGCCGGTGCCGTACGTGGTGGCCGCGGGGGAGCCGGTGTCCGGCGGACGGCCGCGCGGCCCCCGGCGCCGGTGTCCGGCCCGCCGCCGTCCGTTCGCGGAGCCGTACGTGCACCGGATCGCGGAGCCGTACGTGCACAGGATCGCGGAGCCGTACGTGCACCGGACCGGGCAGCCGCGCGCGGCAGCGGGGTACGCGCCCCCGTGCGGTCTTGCCACGCCGGCCGCGCGGGGAGACGCGGTCCGTGCTGCCGCGGGCGGACGCTGGCCGGAAGTCGTCACCGCAAGATCGCCGGGTTCTAAGCTCGGACCCGCTGGGCGAACTCGTCGATCTTGGTGAAGGGGCCGGAACTGGTGGAGGACAAGAGGGTTGTCATCGTGACCGGCGGAGGCTCGGGCATCGGGCAGGCCACGGCCCGGCTGCTCGCCGGGGCCGGGCACCACGTGATCGTCTCCGGCCGGCGGACCGAGCCGCTGGAGCGCCTCGCGAAGGAGACCGGCGCGCTGGCCCATCCGTCGGACATCGGGGACCCCGACGCGGTCGAGGGTCTCGTCCGGGCCGCCCTGGACGCGCACGGACGGCTCGACGGCGTGGTGCTGAACGCGGGCATCGGGCGCGGCGGAGCCGTCGGCGACATGTCGCTGCGCGACTGGGACGAGGTGATGCGCACCAACCTCACCGGCCCGCTGCTCCTGCTCCGCGCCGCGATCCCGCACCTGCTGGCGGCCAGGGGCGCGGTGGTCGCCGTGGCGTCGGTGTCCGCGCTGCGCAACGGCACGGGCAACGCCCCGTACGCCACCTCCAAGGCGGCCCTGCTCCAGCTGTGCCGGTCCGTGGCCGTGGACTACGGACGGCAGGGCGTACGGGCCAACACCGTGTGCCCGGGCTGGGTGCGCACCGAGATGGCCGACCGGCGCATGGCCCGCTTCGCCGACGAGGAGCAGTTGCCCGGCGGCATGGAGGACGCCTACGCGGAGGCCACCCGGCTGCTGCCCCAGGGGCGCCCCGGTGAGCCCCGCGAGGTCGCGGAGGCGATCGCCTGGCTGCTGTCCCCGGCGGCGTCCTACGTCAACGGAGCGGTGCTCACCGTGGACGGCGGGGCGACGGCCCTCGACCCCGGCACCCTCGCGTTCGACTACCGGATCTCGCCCCGCGGCGGCGACGCCCTCGGCTGAGCCCGGCCGCCGGTACCGGGGTCGTGCCGTCGGCACGGCGGTGGTGCCGCCGGTACCGCGGTCGCGTCGCCGTCACCGCGGTTCGGCGTGTCCGGCGGGCGGAGAGGTCCGGGTGCCGCAGGGCAGCGCGTCGGTCATGACGGGCCACATCCGGGCGATCCCCAGCAGGGTCTCGGGGCTGCCGTGCGTCACCCCCGGCAGCGGGTGCGGGTCGGACGGCGGCACGCCGACGAGCACGGCCCGGCGGGCCTGTCCCACGGCACCGGCCAGCGCCGCGCACGCCAGACGCTCCTCCGGCACCCCGGCCCGCCGGGCGTGCCGGTGCGCCTGCTCGTAGGAGTCCGGCCGCACGTACTGCTGGAGCGTCAGCAGCGCGTCGTACGTCTCGATGGTCTGCCGGTGCGCCTGGAGCACCAGCGGACAGCGCGGCCGCAGCACCTCCTGGAGCCGGGTCCGCCGGGGGCCGGCGAGCGCCACGTGGGGGACCGCCGTCACCAGGTCCCGCCACAGCGGCCACAGGCGCCAGGAGGTCCGCAGCGCGGCGCCCGACCGGGCCAGCGCGGTCGCGGTGGGCACCAGCAGCGACGCCGCCCGCAGCAGGCCGTGCGCTCCCATCACCATGGACAGCCAGGGCAGCACGGCGGGGGCGAGGCCGTAGAGATGGCCGAGATAACCGCACCAGAACACGAAGGCGAGGACGCTGCCCGCCGCGAACAGCCGCAGCGACCACACGAGATCGCGTTCCGTCGTGCGCAGGCTGTAGCGCCAGCAGACGACCAGGGCGACGGCGTCGCCGAGCAGATGGGCGATGCCGAGGAGCAGCCAGTAGGCGGCCGTCGCGGACGCGGGCCGCTGCGCGGACGCCGCCCCCGTGACCGGCTGGCCGGCCCCCAGCAGGTCCAGCACGAGCAGCGACACCAGGGCCGCCGTCAGTCCCGCCGCCACCGAGCGGCGCAGCCGCGGGGAAGTCCGGCAGTCCACCACGAAGAGCAGGACGAGCCCCGCGCTGAGCACACCGATCAGATTGCGCGCCAGCGACACCGTGTGGACGTCGACGCCGGTGGACGTGAGCGCGGCGACGACCCCCCGCTGGAAGAGGGTGATGGCGGTGGTCGCCGCGAGCACGGTGATCCACAGTCCCCGCAGCCGCGGCTCGCGCAGCGCCGGGCGCGCCCGCCAGAGCAGGGCGCACCACAGGGCGACGACGCTGACCAGTCCGACCCGGGCCGCCAGCTCACTCACCGGCATCGGTGGTCACCCCCAGGAACGCGCCGAGACGTCCCAGGGGGCCGGCCACCCGGCCGGTCTTCCCGGCGCTCTGGATCAGGCTGGCGATCATCTCGGCTTCTTGTTCCTCGGTGGTCGTGTAGCTGGTTCTGGCCATCAGCCGCCTGACGAACTGGGGCGTGGGAGCCTCCCGGAGCCGGCCGGCCGCCCGTTCGCCGTCGTCCGTGAAGCTGCGGTGGTGGTCGCACAGCACATGGCCGATCTCGTGCAGGATGATGTGCTCCTGGTGCAGCCGAGCCGTCCGTGTCTCGTAGAACACGTAGTCGGCGTCCTCGGTGCCCAGCCACAGCCCGCAGGCCCCGGTGGCCGCCGCCTGCTCGGGCAGCTCCCGCAGCACCAGCGGACGGCCCCTCAGCTCCTCCACCCGGGCGCGGAGCGCCTCCAGGGGCAGCGACCGATCCACCCCGAGATCCCGCAGAATCGCGGCACACCTGCGCTGCAACGCCGCGTACTCGCTCGTTCTCCTCACCTGTCGTCACCCCCGTTCGCTGTTCTCATCGGCCGGAACGGCTGTGGCGGCTCCCCGTACCGGACGTGTCGGGGGCGACGGCGGACTCGCTCGGGCGTCTCACTCGCTCGGAGACCTCCTCGTCGGTGAAGTGGTCCGGTGTCCCTCCGGGAAGGCTTTGCCGGTGCGGAGACGACCGTGCCCCGGGGGCAAGCTGCCGATCCACCTAAGCAGGTCGTCCGCCCTTTTGCACACGCCTGTTCGGGCTTTCGGACGCCCTTTGGCGGAAAACCTCTCCTGCCCGCCGCGGCCCTCACCGGCACCGCGTCCCGCCTGTGGGTGACTGCCGTCACAGCCGGCCGGGGCGGGGGTGACATCGTCCCTGTCCGCCGTGCCGGGCGGCCGTGCCACCTGGGAACTCCGGGACACCGGCCCGCGCGGACCGCCTACCCTGGAACGCATGACCAGCAGCAGCGACCGGAGCCCGGCAGTGGACGTTCCCGCCCCCAAGAGTTACGAGATCCGCACCTACGGGTGCCAGATGAACGTCCACGATTCCGAGCGATTGGCCGGGCTGCTCGAACAGGCCGGATACGTGCGGGCCCCCGAGGGGTCGGACGGGGACGCGGACGTCGTCGTCTTCAACACCTGCGCGGTCCGGGAGAACGCCGACAACCGGCTCTACGGCAACCTCGGCCGGCTCGCGCCGAAGAAGACCTCGCGCCCCGGCATGCAGATCGCGGTCGGCGGCTGCCTCGCGCAGAAGGACCGCGACACCATCGTGAAGAAGGCGCCCTGGGTGGACGTCGTCTTCGGCACGCACAACATCGGCAAGCTGCCCGTCCTGCTGGAGCGTGCCCGCGTCCAGGAGGAGGCGCAGGTGGAGATCGCGGAGTCCCTCGAGGCATTCCCCTCCACCCTGCCGACCCGTCGGGAGAGCGCTTACGCCGCCTGGGTGTCGATCTCCGTCGGCTGCAACAACACCTGCACCTTCTGCATCGTCCCGGCGCTGCGCGGCAAGGAGAAGGACCGCCGCCCCGGCGACATCCTCGCCGAGATCGAGACCCTGGTCGGCGAGGGGGTCTCGGAGATCACGCTGCTCGGCCAGAACGTCAACGCCTACGGCTCCGACATCGGCGACCGCGAGGCCTTCAGCAAGCTGCTGCGCGCCTGCGGGAACATCGAGGGCCTGGAGCGGGTCCGCTTCACCTCCCCGCACCCGCGCGACTTCACGGACGACGTGATCGCGGCCATGGCCGAGACCCCGAACGTCATGCCCCAGCTGCACATGCCGCTCCAGTCCGGCTCGGACACGGTCCTGAAGGCGATGCGCCGCTCCTACCGCCAGGAGCGCTACCTGGGGATCATCGAGAAGGTGCGGGCCGCCATCCCGCACGCCGCGATCACCACCGACATCATCGTGGGCTTCCCCGGCGAGACCGAGGAGGACTTCGAGCAGACGCTGCACGTCGTGCGCGAGGCCCGGTTCGCCCAGGCCTTCACCTTCCAGTACTCCAAGCGCCCCGGCACGCCCGCCGCGACCATGGACAACCAGATCCCCAAGGAGGTCGTCCAGGCGCGCTACGAGCGGCTGGTCGCCCTCCAGGAGGAGATCTCCTGGGACGAGAACAAGAAGCAGGTCGGCCGCACGCTGGAGCTGATGGTCGCCGAGGGCGAGGGCCGCAAGGACGGTGCCACCCACCGCCTCTCCGGCCGCGCGCCCGACAACCGCCTGGTCCACTTCACCAAGCCCGACCAGGAGGTCCGCCCCGGCGACGTCGTCACCGTCGAGGTCACCTACGCCGCCCCGCACCACCTCCTCGCCGAGGGCCCCGTCCTCGCCGTGCGTCGCACGCGCGCGGGCGACGCCTGGGAGAAGCGCAACGCGGCCGAGGCCGCCAAGCCGGCGGGCGTGATGCTGGGCCTGCCGAAGATCGGCGTACCGGAACCGCTGCCGGTCGCGGCGGCAAGCGGCTGCGGCTGCGACTGACGGCCGGCTCCGCCGGGGGCGGGCGTCCGGGCGCCTACGGGTGTCCGGGCGGCCGGGGCGTGCGGATCTCCGGTGACGGCGCCCGTACGGTGGCCCCGCGTCCGAGGCCCGGTGCCTGCGCCCGTACGGGTGGCCACGCGTCCGGGGACGTAAGGCCGTCCAGGCGCCGTGGCGTCGTCAGCTCGGTGTCGAGCGGGCGGACCCCTGTCCGTCCTGACGGTGACCGGCCCGGCCGCCGTGTCGGTCCAGGACCGGCGCCGAGCCCGTCCGTGCGGGGAGTTAACCTGCCGACCATGCTTGTCGCCGCCGCAGTCTGCCCCTGTCCCCCGCTGCTCGTGCCCGAGGTCGCCGCGGGTGCCGCACCTGAACTGGACGCCGCCCGCGTGGCCTGCTCGGACGCGCTCGGTGTGCTCGCCGCCGCCCGCCCCGACCTGCTGGTGGTCGTGGGCGCCGCCGAGCCGGGCGGCCAGGGCCCGTTCCCGCAGGGCACGCCGGGGACGTTCCGCGGATTCGGGGTCGGCGTGGACGTACGTCTCGGCTCCGCCACCGGCGCCGTCACGGAGCGCGAACTGCCCGCCCCGCTCGCCGTCGGCGCCTGGCTGCTGGAGCGGACCGGCTGGGCGGACGCCCCCATCGAGGGGCTCGGCGTCGCCGGCACGCTGGAGCCCGAGCGGTGTGCCGAGACCGGCCGGGAACTGGCCGCCCGGGCCGGCCGGGTGGCGCTGCTGGTGATGGGGGACGCCAGCAACTGCCGCTCCCTCAAGGCACCGGGGTACCTGGACGAGCGCGCGGCACCCTTCGACGCGGAGGTCGCACGGGCCCTCGGAACGGCGGACGTGGCGGCCCTGCGGGCGCTGGACCCCGCGCTCGCCCACGAACTGCACGCGTCCGGCCGCGCCCCCTGGCAGATCCTCGCCGGCGCGGCACACGACACCCGCCTCACCGGCACGCTCCTCTACGAGGACGCGCCGTACGGGGTGGGCTATCTGGTCGCTGCCTGGTCGTGACGTGACACCGGAGCGCCCCGGCCGCGCACCGCTACGCCGGCGCACCCCGGAGCGCTCCCCGACTCCCCGAAGGCCCCGGCGCGCCCGGGACTGTCACGAAGTCGGCGGCGGCCCCTCCGGGCGGGTCGGGACGGTCGGGTCGGGAGGCGGCGGTGTCGTCGTGGGACCGGCGGGGCCGCTCTTGTGCGCGAGGCGGTCCATGGCCTCCTTGGCCTTGCCCGTGCCCGCCTGGATCTTGTCGCTGTACTTGCCCTTGGTCCGCTCGTCGACGGCCTTGGCGGCCTTGTCGATCCCGTGCTGGACCTTGTCCCCGTGCTGCCTGGCGAGGTCCGACACCTTGTCCTTGGCCGGGCCCAGCTTGGCCTTCATGTTGTCCATCAGCCCCATGGTCCACCTTCCCTCACCGACGGTCGCCTGCGGACGGCCTCGCCCACCGCGCCCCCCGTCCGCCCGTCTCTCTGCCCGCCTGACGTAAATCCTTACGAAAACGCCCGTATCCACTCCATACGGTACTCGCGGGGGTGACATCCCGCGTCGCCCGGTGCGTACCCACCGCATACCCCGCGTGAACGTGGCCCCCCGCACCGTCGGCCCACTCGTTCGAGTCCTCTTCTGGACGTTTGCGAGACTGGTGCGGTGAGCAGTGCACCCGTCGCCCCCCGCGTCATCGCCGTCGTAGGACCCACCGCGGCCGGAAAGTCCGATCTCGGTGTCTTCCTGGCCCAGCAACTCGGCGGCGAGGTCGTCAACGCCGACTCCATGCAGCTGTACCGAGGGATGGACATCGGTACCGCCAAGCTGACGCCCGAGGAGCGCGGCGGCATCCCGCACCACCTGCTCGACATCTGGGACGTGACGGTCACCGCCTCGGTCGCCGAGTACCAGAAACTGGCACGCGCGCGGATCGACGCGCTGCTCGCCGAGGGCCGCTGGCCCATCCTGGTCGGCGGCTCCGGCCTCTATGTCCGAGGGGCCGTCGACAACCTGGAGTTCCCCGGTACCGATCCGGTGGTCCGCGCCCGGCTGGAGGAGGAGCTGGCGCTGCGCGGTCCGGGCGCCCTGCACGCCCGGCTGGCCGCCGCCGACCCCGAGGCCGGCCGCGCGATCCTGCCGAGCAACGGCCGCCGGATCGTCCGCGCGCTGGAGGTGATCGAGATCACCGGCCAGCCCTTCACGGCCAATCTGCCCGGCCACGACTCGGTGTACGACACCCTCCAGATCGGCGTCGACGTGGCCCGCCCGGAACTGGACGACCGCATCGCGCGGCGCGTCGACCGCATGTGGGAGGCGGGGCTCGTGGAGGAGGTGCGCGCACTGGAGGCGCAGGGTCTGCGCGAGGGGCGCACGGCCTCGCGCGCGCTCGGCTACCAGCAGGTCCTCGCGGCGCTGTCCGGGGAGTGCACCGAAGCGGAAGCGCGGGCCGAGACCGTGCGCGCGACCAAACGCTTCGCGCGCCGCCAGGATTCGTGGTTCAGGCGGGATCCCCGGGTGCACTGGTTGAGTGGGGCCGCCGCGGACCGGGGGGAACTTCCGCAGCAGGCCCTGGCGTTGGTCGAACGACCGGTTACAGCCTGATCACGTCATGGCATCGGGATGCGCCGCCGGTCATCGCGGCCTTCGGCGCCGTGCCATCATCGAGCTTCGATCGACCAAGTGGAGCCTAGTTGGGAGGGCGCGTGGCGATGGAGGCCGGCCCTCGCGACACCGCACGAAGCACCGAGCCCGTCACCACGCAGAGTGACGAACCCGGCCGGGGTGCGGACCACCCGGACGAGCCCCGCCCCCGGACGAACGGCTCCCGGCCGACCGGTCCGCAGGCGAACGGCACCCCCGACGGCCCTCGAGAAGACGGCCTCCCCGTAGGCGGTCCGTACGACCACCCGGCCGACGCCGCCCTGATGACGGACCCCCTGACCGGCGACCCCCTGACCGGCGACCGCCTCTCCGGCGACCCTCTCGCCGACGACGGCCCCGACGACACCCCGGACGGCGTCACCGCCGACGGACCGGCGCCCGAGGAGATGTACCCGGGCGGCCCGGAGGTCGAGGTCGAACTGCGCCCGCAGCGCCGGCTGCGCGTCTGGCAGCTCGCGCCCATCGTGGCCCTCGCCGCCGTCGGCTCCCTGATGTTCGCCTTCCCGCTCGCCTTCGACTTCGGCGACAGCGGCGCGGTCATCGCCATGCTCGGCCTGCTGATCTGCTCCTGCGCCGCGGGCTGGGGCATGATGGCCGCCCGCCGGGTCGGCTACACCTGGCCGGGACTGCCCACGCGGGGCTCCGGCCGCCGCCCCGACTGGCGGGTCGTCCTCGGCTACGTCCTCCTGGTGGCCGTGGCGGTCGTCCTCGCCGTCTGGCGGGTGGCAAGGCTCCGCTGAGGCGCCCCGCCCCTGCCCCGGCCCGCTGTCGGTGACCTCCCGTACGATCGAGGAATGAGCACACGGATCGCCTTCCTCAAGGGACACGGCACCGAGAACGACTTCGTGATCGTCCCGGACCCGGAGAACGCCCTCGACCTGTCCCCGGCCGCCGTCACCGCGCTGTGCGACCGCCGGGCGGGCATCGGAGGCGACGGCCTGCTGCACGTCGTACGGTCCGCGGCGCACCCGGAGGCCCGGGCGATGGCCGGCGAGGCCGAGTGGTTCATGGACTACCACAACGCGGACGGCTCGGTCGCCGAGATGTGCGGCAACGGCTCACGTGTGTTCGCGCGCTATCTCCAGCACGCCGGTCATGTGTCCGAAGGTGACGTCGCGATCGCCACGCGCGCGGGCGTGAAGACCGTCCACATCGCGAAGAACGGTGACATCACCGTCGGCATGGGCCGCGCCCGCCTCCCCGAAGGGGACGTCACCGTGGCCGTCGGCGAGCGCAGCTGGCCCGCGCGCAACGTCAACATGGGCAACCCGCACGCGGTGGCCTTCGTGGCCGACCTCGCGCACGCCGGCGATCTGCACACCGCCCCGCCGGTCAGCCCCGCGGCCGCCTACCCGGACGGCGTGAACGTCGAGTTCGTCGTCGACCGGGGCCCCCGCCACGTCGCCATGCGCGTGCATGAGCGCGGCTCCGGCGAGACCCGCTCGTGCGGCACGGGCGCGTGCGCCGTCGCCGTGGCCGCCGCCCGCCGGGACGGTGCCGACCCGGCCGTCACCGGCACCCCGGCCACGTACGCCGTCGACGTGCCCGGCGGACGCCTGGTGATCACCGAGCGGCCCGACGGCGAGGTCGAGATGACCGGACCCGCCGTGATCGTCGCCGAGGGTGAGATCGACGCCGAGTGGCTGACCCAGGCGCTCGGCTGACCGAAAACTTAAACCTCGATTTTGTCGCTCGTACGGGTGATCCGTTTCACGCTCGGCCGGAGGCGGTCGGTCGGGCGTGGCGGGCTCGGTAGCATCAAGCACCGGCACGGACGGGGGAATGCCGCCAACCCTGAGCCGCGTGTGCCCTGGGACACCGTCCGCCGGTCCACGAGCCGGAGGTGCCCATGAGTGCGGAGGCCACGAACCCTGCGACCGCTGGTCCGGCGGTGCCCCCGGTGCCGCCGGCGCTCACCGCGTCCGCGCCACCCGCGCCGACGCGCAGAAAAGCCCGGCCCCGGATCGACCTTCGCCGGCTCGGCCGCGCCGCACTGCTCGGCCCCGCCGCCCGCGACAGACTGCCCGACGCGATCGGCCATGTCGTGGAGGCGCACCGCGCCCACCATCCCGACGCCGACCTCGAACCCCTGCGCCGCGCCTACGTCCTGGCCGAGTCCTCGCACCGCGGCCAGACGCGCAAGAGCGGCGAGCCCTACATCACGCACCCGCTCGCCGTGACCCTGATCCTCGCCGAACTCGGCGCCGAGACCACGACGCTGACGGCCTCGCTGCTCCACGACACGGTCGAGGACACCGAGGTGACGCTGGATCAGGTACGGGAGCAGTTCGGTGAGGAGGTGCGTTATCTGGTCGACGGCGTCACGAAACTGGAGAAGGTCGACTACGGAGCCGCCGCCGAACCGGAGACCTTCCGCAAGATGCTCGTCGCCACCGGCAACGACGTGCGGGTGATGTCGATCAAACTCGCCGACCGCCTGCACAACATGCGCACCCTCGGGGTGATGCGCCCCGAGAAGCAGGCGCGGATCGCCAAGGTCACCCGTGACGTCCTGATCCCGCTCGCCGAGCGCCTCGGCGTACAGGCCATCAAGACCGAGCTGGAGGACCTGGTCTTCGCCGTCCTCCACCCCGAGGAGTACGCCCGGACCCGCGAGCTGATCGCGAAGAACGGCGCCCGCCCCACCGACCCGCTCGCCGAGGCCGCCGAGGAGATGCGCGGAGTGCTGCGCGAGGCCGACATCCCGGCCGAAGTCCTCATCCGGCCCCGGCACTTCGTCTCCGTCCACCGCGTGGCCCGCAAGCGCGGCCGGCTGCGCGGCACGGACTTCGGCCGTCTGCTGGTGCTGGTCAACGAGGACGCGGACTGTTACGCCGTCCTCGGCGAACTGCACACCTGTATGACGCCGGTGGTCTCGGAGTTCAAGGACTTCATCGCCGTACCGAAGTTCAACCTCTACCAGTCCCTGCACACCGCCGTCGCCCGGCCCGACGGGCAGGTGGCCGAAGTCCTCATCCGCACGCACCAGATGCACAAGGTCGCCGAGGCCGGTGTCGTGGCCCTCGGCAACCCGTACGCGCCCGCGTCCGACGCCCCGGCCAACGACGCCTCCGCCGCCGACGGCGAGCGCGTCGATCCCACCCGCCCCGGCTGGCTCTCCCGCCTCCTCGACTGGCAGCAGGCCGCCTCCGACCCCGACACCTTCTGGTCCACCCTGCGCGAGGACCTCGCCCAGGACCGCGAGATCACCGTCTTCCGCCCCGACGGCGGCGCCCTCGGCCTGCCCGAGGGCGCCAGTTGCGTGGACGCCGCCTACGCGCAGTACGGTGAGGACGCGCACGCCTGCATCGGCGCCCGCGTCAACGGCCGGCTCGCCACCCTCAGCACGGTCCTGCGCGACGGTGACACCGTCCAGCTCCTGATGGGCCAGGACCCGGCCTCCGAGCCCTCCCGCGAATGGCTGGAGCACGCCCACACACCCGCCGCCCGCATCGCCATCCAGCGCTGGCTGGCCACCCACCCCGGCGGCGGCACCGGTACGGACGACGACACCGCCGCGAACGGACCGGACGACTGCGGCAGCGCCCCCGCGCAGACCGCCGCCGCAGCCCGTGACGACGACAGCACGCGCCGCGACGGCCAGACCACGGCCGTCACCCCCGCGGACGCCCCGCGCCCCCGGGGCGCCGATGTCCTCGCGGACCGGCCGGGCGCCGCCGTACGGCTCGCCGGGTGCTGCACGCCCGTACCGCCGGACGAGATCACCGGGTTCGCGGTGCGCGGGGGAGTGGTGACCGTGCACCGCGTGGAGTGCGCGGCGGTGGCGCAGATGAAGAGTCTGGGGCGCGCGGAGATCGTCGTGCGCTGGGGGGACACCGCCGAGTGCCGGGTCACCCTGGTCGCTGAATCGTTCGGCCGCCCCCACCTGCTCGCCGACCTCACCGAGGCCATCGCCCTCGAAGGCGCCGAGATCGTCTCCGCCACGGTCGAACCGCCCAGCCAGCAGCGGGTGCGCCACACGTACACCCTCCAGCTCCCCGACGCCTCCCGCCTCCCTTCCCTGATGCGCGCCATGCGGGACGTACCGGGGGTCTACGACGTCAGCCGGGCCCAACACCAGACCACGACCCCCTGACGACGGCGATCCGGCTCCCGTCCCGGCCTCTTCCGGCGGCGGTCGGGCCGGGCCCTCCGCCCCGGGACCCGCCGGCGGCTGTCCGGCCCGCCTCCCGGCCCTGCGGACGATGTCCCCGTTCATCACCTGCCCCGCCCGTCCCCTCGGGACGACGCCCGGCCCCGCCGCGGCCCTGATCCCGACGGCAGCCCTCGCCCCGGTGGCCCCACTCGTCCCGAGGCCTCCTGACGACGGCGCCCGGCCTACCCGTTCGGGTGGGCCGGACGCGCGTCGCCGCCGCGCGGCGGGCCCGTCCTGGTAGCGGTAATCCATGCCGCTCAGCCCCCGCCTCCGCCTCCGGCCCCAGCGCGAGACCGCTCCGCACCCCCTCCCGCCCCGCCCGGAGCCCGACACCTCCCCCCGCCGCACCCGGCCCGCGAGGTCCCGTCACCGCAAGGCGGCCCTGCTCGCCTCCGCCGTCTCCCTGTGCCTCGTCGCCGCCGCGGCCCCGGCCCAACCCCTCGGCATCGGTGACCGCCTCTTCCCGTACCTCGGCAACCCCGGCTACGACGTCGCCTCGTACGACCTGGCCTTCACCTACACCGGCGCCCAGGACAAGCCGCTGGAGGCCGTGACGACCATCGACGCGTGGACGACGGCCGCCCTGGAGCGCGTCAACCTCGACTTCACCCACGGCACCGTCCGCTCGGTCGAGATCGACGGGCTCCCGGCCGGCTTCACCGGCGCCGGTGAGGACCTGGTCGTCACCCCCCGCCACCCGCTCACCAAGGGCCGCTGGTTCCGGATCACCGTGCGGCACACCAGCGACCCCGTCTACGGCGAGGACCGGCAGGGCGGCTGGGTGCGCACCGCCGACGGCCTCGCCATGACGAACCAGGCCGACGCCGCCCACCTGGTGTTCCCCTGCAACGACCACCCGTCCGACAAGGCGATGTTCACCTTCCGGATCACCGCGCCCAACGCCTACACGGTCGTGGCCAACGGACTGCCCACCGGAGCCGACCGGGACGGCGCCACCACCACCTGGACCTACCGCACCCGGCACCCCATGGCCACCGAACTCGCCCAGGTCTCCATCGGCCGCTCCGCCGTGGTCCGCCGCGAGGGACCGCACGGGCTGCCGCTGCGCGACGTCGTCCCCGCCGCCGACCGCAAGGCCCTCGAACCATGGCTGGCGAAGACGCCGGACCAGATCGCCTGGATGGAGGGCAAGGTCGGCCCGTACCCCTTCGAAACCTACGGCGTGCTCATGGCGCAGGCGTCCACCGGCTTCGAACTGGAGACACAGACCCTCTCCCTCTTCGAGAAGAGCCTGTTCACCGAGCCCGGCTACCCGGAGTGGTACCTGGAATCGATCATGGTGCACGAGCTGTCCCACCAGTGGTTCGGCGACAGCGTCACCCCGCGCGCCTGGTCCGACGTCTGGCTGAACGAGGGGCACGCCACCTGGTACGAGGCCCTCTACAGCGAGGAGACCGCGAACCGTCCCCTTCAGGCGCGGATGAAGGCCGCCTACGGCGCCTCCGACCGCTGGCGCGAGGCCGGCGGCCCGCCCGCCCGGCCCAAGCCGCCCGCCCCCGGCCAGAAGATCGACCTGTTCCGGCCCAACGTCTACGACGGCGCCGCCCTCATCCTCTACGCCCTGCGGCAGGAGATCGGCCGGCCGGCCTTCGAGCGGCTGGAGCGGCTCTGGGTCCGGGAGCACCGCGACGCCAACGCCGGCACCGGCGACTTCGTCCGGCTGGCCTCGGCCGTCGCCGGCCGCGACCTCGAAGGCTTCCTGCGGCCCTGGCTGTACGGAGAGAAGACCCCGCCGATGCCCGGCCACCCGGACTGGAAGCCGACGGCACCGGCCAAGGCGGCCGAGCCCCACCTGAGGCGATAACCCGGTGACGAGACGTGCCGTCCCGTGCGACCATCTACGGGTCGGCGCACGCACGGGTCACGGGAATCTCCCGGGGTACCCGTACGTTGAACAAGGCGTGCGGTCGGGTATGACCGCCGTACCGACGCCGTAACGGCACTCCCATCGACGTAAGGATCCAATGACCTCCTCTTCTTCCCCTTCCCAGGACACCAAGCGCCTCGCGCACGCCTATCCCGAAGGTCTTCGGGCCGATGCCCTGATGGAAGAGGACGTCGCCTGGAGCCACGAGATCGACGGCGAGCGGGACGGCGACCAGTTCGACCGCTCCGAGCGCGCCGCCCTGCGCCGCGTCGTAGGCCTCTCCACCGAGCTGGAGGACGTCACCGAGGTCGAGTACCGCCAGCTCCGCCTGGAGCGGGTCGTGCTCGTCGGCGTGTGGACCACCGGCACCGCGCAGGACGCCGAGAACTCCCTCGCGGAGCTGGCCGCCCTCGCCGAGACCGCCGGCGCGGTCGTGCTCGACGGCGTCATCCAGCGCCGTGACAAGCCCGACGCGGCCACCTACATCGGCTCCGGCAAGGCTGCCGAGCTGCGTGACGTCGTCCTCGAGACGGGCGCGGACACCGTCATCTGCGACGGTGAGCTGAGCCCGGGCCAGCTGATCCAGCTGGAGGACGTGGTCAAGGTCAAGGTCATCGACCGTACGGCCCTGATCCTGGACATCTTCGCCCAGCACGCCAAGTCCCGCGAGGGCAAGGCGCAGGTCGCGCTCGCGCAGATGCAGTACATGCTGCCGCGGCTGCGCGGCTGGGGTCAGTCGCTGTCCCGGCAGATGGGTGGCGGTCGCGGCGGCCTCGCCACGCGTGGCCCCGGTGAGACCAAGATCGAGACGGACCGGCGCCGGATCCGCGAGAAGATGGCGAAGATGCGCCGGGAGATCGCGGAGATGAAGACCGGCCGCGAGGTCAAGCGCCAGGAGCGCCGGCGCAACAAGGTGCCCTCCGTCGCCATCGCCGGCTACACCAACGCCGGCAAGTCCTCCCTGCTCAACCGCCTCACGGGCGCCGGCGTCCTGGTCGAGAACGCCCTGTTCGCGACCCTGGACCCGACCGTCCGCCGGGCCGAGACCCCGGGCGGCCGGCTGTACACGCTGGCCGACACCGTCGGCTTCGTCCGGCACCTGCCGCACCACCTGGTCGAGGCGTTCCGCTCCACCATGGAGGAGGTCGGCGACTCCGACCTGATCCTGCACGTGGTGGACGGCTCGCACCCGAACCCGGAGGAGCAGCTCGCCGCCGTGCGCGAGGTGATCCGGGACGTCGGCGCCACCGACGTGCCCGAGATCGTCGTGATCAACAAGGCGGACGCGGCCGACCCGCTGGTGCTCCAGCGGCTGCTGCGGGTCGAGAAGCGCTCGATCGCCGTCTCCGCGCGCACCGGCCGGGGCATCGCGGAACTGCTCGCCCGGATCGACGACGAGCTGCCCCGCCCCGCGGTCGAGGTCGTGGCGCTCGTGCCGTACACCCACGGCAAGCTGATCGCCCGTGCGCACGCCGAGGGCGAGGTCCTCTCCGAGGAGCACACCGCGGAAGGCACTCTGCTCAAGGTCCGGGTGCACGAGGAACTGGCGGCGGACCTGGCACCCTACACACCGGTCTCCGCCTGACCCACGGCAGCACGAGGGCCCGCCACCCACTCGGGTGACGGGCCCTCGTCACGCTCACCGCGGGGTCACGCTCACCGTCCGGCGAACTGCTCGCTCACCGACTCGTACACGCTCTTGGCCGCCTCGCCCAGCCGGGGACCGGCCAGCCAGCCCGCGTTCACCGGGCCGATGGACGTGTTGGACACCAGCGCGGGCTTGCCGTCGGCGCCGGTCTCCACCCAGCCACCGCCGGACGAGCCGCCGGTCATCGTGCAGCCGATCCGGTACATCGTCGGGTCGGACCGCTCGAGGGAGAGCCGGCCCGGCTTGTCCTGGCACTGGTACAGCAGCCCGCCGTCGTACGGCGCCGCCGCCGGGTAACCGGACGCCGTCACGCCGCCGACCTTCGCCACGGCCGGCGCGTCGAAGTCCACCGGCAGCGCCCCGCCGACCGTCTCCTCCAGCGACTTGCCGTCACCGCCCTGCTCCGGCGTCACATGGATGACGGCGAAGTCGTAGGCGGCACCGGCACCGCCCGTCCTGCCGCCCTCGTTGATCCACTGCTGCGAGGTCTTCGCCGCGTCGGCCCACCACACGCCGTACGGGGCGACCTGGGACCGGCTCGCGTTCTGCAGCTCGGCCGCCGACAGGGCCCGGTCGTTGTACGACGGCACGAAGGCGAGGTTGCGGTACCAGCCGCCCTTCTTGCCGGCGTGCACGCAGTGACCGGCCGTCCAGACCAGATTGGACTTGCCCGGATGCGCCGGGTCCTGCACGACCGTCGCCGAACAGACCATGGTGCCCTCGGGCGAGTCGAAGAGCAGCTTGCCCGACGTGGCGGCGTTGGCGTGGTACGGCGCGTCGACCGCCCGCGCCTTCACCGGCTGCGGCGTCGGGTCCGTCACCCCCTGGTCACCGGAGATGTCGTTGTCGTCGACACCCCGGTCCGGGTCGTCGGCCTCCCGCATCCGGTCCGGGTCCCACAGACCGTTGATGACCGGGTTGATGAAGTCGTTGGCCTCGCGCAGCCAGTCGTCCTTGTTCCAGTCCTTCCAGGCGCCGTTCTTCCACTTGTCGATGTCGATCCCGTGTTCCTTGAGCCTGCGCTTGAGGTCGTCCGGGATATGGATCTTTCCGTCACGGGCGCCCGCCGCGGTCCCGGTGGCGGCCGGGTTGCCGTCGTCAGCGGCACTGTCGCAGGCGGTGGCGGTCAGCGCCAGCGCCGAGACGAGGGCGACCGCCGTCAGCGAGGCCGAGGTGCGGCGCGTGCCCCTTCCTCGCCGAGCGGTGAACGACGGCCGTATGGATCGCATGGTCTTGACTCCCCCTGCTGTGAAAGGAACTCGGCGCTTCGGCCCCGCGACCGGCGGCGAACCGTGGACGGTTCACGCCGGTCCCGCGACCTTCTGGGAACGGCATCACACACTATGCGGTCGCTGTGGGGGAGTTCTGTCCGGGCGGCAACGGTTCCGTCACAGGCTGCCTGAACAGGGCCGCATCCCACCGGGGTTCTCCACCGCGCCCGCTCTCCGGCAGGGCTGTGGGAAGCCTGACCTCACTTTCCCGGCAAGGATCTCCGGGCAACCCCGTAACCGGCCGAACGGACGACGGTTGTAGCCGGTGGAACCGGGCCGTCGGCGTCCGGTCCCCGAGCACCGACTCGCCCTTGACCAGCCTGGAGGACAGCGCGCCGTGGCCGTTACCGAGTCGATGGCTGTAGGCACATCCGGAGAACCGGGAGGCGCCTTCGGAGAAGCCCGGCCCGGGTACGAGGGGATCCTCAGACGCCAGTCGGCGCGCGAGTCCTCGGCGCGCACCTACGCCCGCGCCCTGCCCATCGTTCCCGTACGGGCACGCGGGCTCACCATCGAGGGCGCCGACGGCCGCCGTTACCTGGACTGCCTCTCCGGCGCCGGCACACTCGCCCTCGGCCACAACCACCCGGTCGTGCTCGAAGCCGTCCGCGGGGTCCTCGACTCGGGCGCCCCGCTCTCCGTCCTCGACCTCGCGACCCCGGTCAAGGACGCCTTCGTCACCGAACTGTTCCGCACCCTGCCGCCCGGCCTCGCCGACCGCGCACGCGTCCAGTTCTGCGGGCCGGCCGGCACCGACGCCGTCGAGGCCGCCCTGAAACTGGTCCGGGCCGCGACCGGCCGCACCGGCGTCCTCGCCTTCGCCGGCGCCTACCACGGCATGACCGCCGGCGCCCTGGCCGCCTCCGGCGGCGCCCCCGACGTCCAGGTCGCCCGCCTGCCCTACCCGCAGGACTACCGGTGCCCGTTCGGTGTCGGCGGCCCGCCCGGCGCCGAACTCGCGGCCCGCTGGACCGAGTCCCTCCTCGACGACCCCAAGTCCGGCGTGCCCCTGCCGGCCGGGATGATCCTCGAACCCGTCCAGGGCGAGGGCGGGGTGATTCCCGCGCCGGACGACTGGCTGCGCCGCATGCGCCGGGTCACGGCGGACCGCTCCATCCCGCTGATCGCCGACGAGGTCCAGACCGGGGTCGGCCGCACGGGGGCCTTCTGGGCCGTCGACCACAGCGGCATCACCCCCGACGTCATGGTCCTGTCCAAGGCCATCGGCGGCAGCCTCCCGCTGGCCGTGATCGTCTACCGCGACGACCTCGACACCTGGCAACCCGGCGCCCACGCCGGCACCTTCCGCGGCAACCAGCTCGCCATGGCCGCGGGCACCGCCACCCTCGCCTACGTCCGCGAGAACGCCCTCGCCGAACGCGCCGCCGTCCTCGGCTCCCGCATGCTGACCCAACTCACGGACTTCGCCCGCGAGTACGCGTGCGTGGGAGACGTACGCGGCCGCGGGCTGATGATCGGCGTCGAGCTGGTGCACCCGGAACCGGACCGACGGGAGCCGGGGGCGCCGGCGCGCGGTGCCGGGGTACCAGAGGGTCCCGGTGAGGCCGGTGATCCCGGTGATTTCGGTGATTTCGGTGGAGCCGGTGATTTCGGTGGTGCCGGTGATGTCGGTGGTGCCGATGAGCCGGCCTGGTCCGGCGGTCGTCCGGACGCTCCCGGCGGTCCAGGGACCTCCGGCATCCCTGACGCCCGTACCGCTCGTACGGCTCCCGCCGCGTTCATGGGACCCGCCGCCCGCCCGCCGTACCCGCCCGCGCCCGGACTCGCCGCCGCCGTCCAGCGCGAGTGCCTGCGGCGGGGACTGATCGTCGAACTGGGCGGCCGGCACGCGTCCGTGGTCCGGCTGCTCCCGCCGCTGACGATCAGCGACGAACAGGCGACAGCGGTACTCGACCGCCTGACCGACGCGATCACGGCGGCGGCCCGCGACCACGAGGCCCACGGCCCCCACCAGCCACGGCATCCCGACCACGCCCCGCACGCGGGCTGAACACCCTACGAAAGCCGAGGAAGGACGGTCCCGGTGGCGGTGGCCACTGGGGCGTCCTCCCGAGACTTCGCCCTCCTTACGGGCCTCCGGGCCGGCACCGACCGCCGGCCACCCCCGCACCGCCCTTCCGCGCACTGTCCGCTCGCCCGGCAAGGAACCGGGCGGACGGCGGAGCCGACCCGCACAGCATCCGCAGACCAGCCCCGCAGGAGCCGTCATGAACGCCACTCCCCACCCCGACGGCCGCTCCGGCGCCCCCGACGACCAGCAAGACTCCGGCACCCCGCCCGCCGCCGTGCCGCTCACCGACTCCGTTCCCCAGCAGAAGAGGCGGCAGACGGACACCAGCCGGCGGACGGTGCCCGGTCCCGACCGGCTGCCCGGCCCCGACCGGCTGCCCGGCCCCCACCCGCTCCCCGGCTCCGATCCGCTCCCCGGCTCCGATCCGTTGGACGATCCCGATCCGCACACCGCGGCCCAGACCGCCGCCGTCGAGAACCTGCTGCGGTGCTGGGTCCGCGAGACGGGCTTGGCCGCCCCCGCCCCCGCTCCCGCCCCCGCGAGCCTGCGCATCCCGCTGCCCGCCAGCGGCACCGCCCTGATCGCACCGGTGCGGTACTGGTCCCCGACGGGCTGGCACCGCTTCGGCCCGCCCCGCCTCGCCTCCGCACCCGCCACCGCGCCCCCCGTGGACGCCGTGACCCTGGCGGCACTCCTGACCAGGGAAACCCCCGCCCCACCCGACTCCCGGGGCAGGACGGCTCCCGCCGCGGACCCCACCACACCCGGCCCCCGCACCGGCACCGGCCGCGCACCCGCGACCGCCACGGACTCCCGCCCCGGCAGCGAGGGCACCGGCTGTGTTCCCGGCGGCGGACCCGTTCCCGGTTGCCTCGGCGAACTCGTCACCGGCCCCGGCCCCGCGGCCGGCGGCGAACTCGTGGCCAGGGTCGCCGACTCCGTCCGCCGCACCACCGAGTTCATCCGGCACCGGCGCGAACACCCCGCGGACACCCCCGACCTCTTCCTCAGCGCCGAACAGGCCCTCCTCCTCGGACACCCGCTGCATCCCACCCCGAAAAGCCGGGAGGGCCTGACCGACGCCGAGGCCGACCGGTACTCACCGGAGTCGCACGGCTCCTTCCCCCTGCACTGGCTCGCCGTCGCACCCTCTCTCCTCGCGACCGACTCGGCCTGGACCGAGCGCGGCCGTCCCGTTCACGCCGGTCACCTCGTCCGGAGCCTCGCCGGAACCGACCTGCCGCTGCCCGACGGCCACACCGCACTGCCCCTGCACCCCTGGCAGGCACGCGAGGTACGGCACCGCCCGGCCGCCGCCGCTCTGTTCGACTCCGGGCTGCTGCGCGACCTCGGCCCGCTCGGCACTCCCTGGCACCCCACCTCCTCCCTGCGCACCGTCCACCGCTCCGGCGCCCCCGCGATGCTCAAACTCTCGCTGGCCCTGCGCATCACCAACTCCCGCCGGGAGAACCTGCGCAAGGAACTCCACCGAGGAGTCGAGGTGCACCGGCTGCTGCGCACCGGCCTCGCCGGGCAGTGGCGCACGGCCCACCCCGGCTTCGACATCGTCCGCGACCCGGCCTGGCTCGCCGTGGACGACCCGGACGGCCGGCCCGTACCGGGAATCGACGTGGTGATCCGGCACAACCCGTTCACCCCGGCCGACCGCGTCGGCTGCGTCGCCGGACTCGTATCACCCCGCCCCCTCGCGGTACCGCCGGCCAACGCCGGAGAACGCCCCGCCACTTGGCCGGTGCGGTCGCGGCTGGCCCATCTCCTCGCACGGCTCGCGGTCCGTACCGGCCGGTCCGTCGGCGCCGTGGCGGCGGAGTGGTTCCTGCGCTATCTGGAGCAGGTCGTCCGCCCCGTCCTCTGGCTCGACGGCGAGGCCGGCATCGCCCTCGAGGCGCACCAGCAGAACACGCTGCTCCTGCTGGACGGCGACGGCTGGCCGGCCGGCGGCCGCTACCGTGACAACCAGGGCTACTACTTCCGCGAGTCCCGGCGGACCGAACTGACCGCACGGCTGCCCGGCATCGGTGAGCGCAGCGACACCTTCGTACCGGACGAGGTCGCCGACGAACGCTTCGCCTACTACCTCGCCATCAACAACGTGTTCGGCCTCATCGGTGCCTTCGGCTCCCAGCGCCTGGCCGACGAGCGCCTGCTCCTCGCGGCCTTCCGCCGCTTCCTGACCACCCTGGCCTCGGGACCCGCCGCCCTGCGTACCTCTCTGCCCGGCCTCCTGCTCGACTCACCCGTGCTGCGCTGCAAGGCCAATCTGCTGACCCGGCTGCACGACCTCGACGAACTCACCGGCCCGGTCGACACCCAGTCCGTCTACGTCACCCTCACCAACCCCCTTCATTCCTGAGCGACCTACGCACCCGACCCACCTCGACTCCTGAGAGGAGAGCACCGTGCTTCCCACCGACGCGCTCGCCGGAACCGGCCCCGCCCCCGCCCACCCGGACAGCGCCGGCCCACGGCCCGGTACGGCGGGTCTCCGGCACTTCCCGTTCGGCCCGTTCCCCGTGGCGGACGACGAGCCGGACAGCGAGGAAACGCTGGAGCTGCGACTGCCCGCCGAGTTCCTCGGCCTCCGCGCCGGGGCGACGGCCGGCCTCCTGGACACGATCGGCACGTGGGGCGCGGTCACGACCACCGCCGGCTCCTTCCAACTGCTGCCCGTACAGCTCGACCGGGACCTGCCGCTCGTCCACCGCTGGATGAACGACCCGGCCGTCGCCGACTTCTGGGAACTCGCCGGACCCCCGCACCGCACGGAGGACCACCTGCGCACCCAACTGCGCGGCGACGGGCGCTGCGTACCGTGTCTCGGCGTACTCGACGACATCCCGATGAGCTACTGGGAGATCTACCGGGCGGACCTGGATCCGCTGGCCCACAGCTATCCGGCCCGGCCGCACGACACCGGGATCCATCTCCTCATCGGCGACGCGGCCGACCGGGGACGAGGGCTGGGCTCCGCCCTGCTCCGAGCCGTGGCCGACCTGATCCTCGACCGGCGTCCCCCCTGCCCACGGGTGGTGGCAGAACCCGATCTTCGCAACACCCCCTCCATCGCGGCCTTCCTGAACGCGGGCTTCCGGTTCACCGGTGAGATCGACCTGCCCGGCAAGCGGGCCGCCCTCATGATCCGGGACCGGGTCCTGCGCGATGCGTTGTAGCGGTCCGTACTTGTTTGCTCACCATGAGATACGAGCGGGGGTGGCGCGGTGTTCCCGGACCGGAGAGAAAAGTCCGGCGAGCCTTCCGCCCGCGCCGCCACTTGCCCCGGAGAGCCCGCCTGCCCCGGAGTGCCGGAGCCCGTGCGCCGATGGGCCATGCCTCGCCGATGAGCCGTGGCCCGCCCAGAAGCCGTGCCCCGCCCAGAAGCCGTGGCCCGTCCAGAGGCCGTGGCCGGGCGGGACGTCGCCGCCCCTCCTCCGCCGTCACCGTCCCAGCCACCCCCACCCCGCAGGAGCCCCGGCCGTGATCCCGCCCCCCGTCCCCCTCAAAACCCCCCGTTTGTCAGTGCGGGGCCGTAGGGTGGTCAGGCTATGACGAAGCCCTCCCTCTCCGAACTCCTGCATGCCGCCGTCGCCGCCGTCGGCGGCACGGAGCGCCCCGGCCAGGTGACCATGGCCGAAGCGGTCGCCGAGGCGATCGACGACGGATCCCACCTGCTGGTCCAGGCCGGCACAGGCACCGGTAAGTCGTTGGGCTATCTCGTGCCCGCGCTCGCGCACGGAGAGAGGGTGATCGTCGCCACGGCCACCCTCGCCCTGCAACGCCAGCTCGTCGAGCGGGACCTGCCGCGCACGGTCGACGCCCTGCACCCGCTGCTGCGCCGCCGCCCGGACTTCGCCATGCTCAAGGGCCGGTCGAACTACCTGTGCCTGCACCGTCTGCACGAGGGCATGCCGCAGGACGAGGAAGAGGGACTCTTCGACCAGTTCGAGGCCGCCGCGCCCACCAGCAAGCTGGGCCAGGACCTGCTGAGACTGAGGGACTGGGCGGACGAGACCGAGAACGGCGACCGGGACGACCTCACTCCCGGCGTCTCGGACCGCGCCTGGGCCCAGGTGTCGGTGTCCTCACGGGAGTGCCTGGGCGCGTCGAAGTGCGCGTACGGCGCGGAGTGCTTCGCGGAGATGGCCCGTGAGCGGGCCAAGCTCGCCGAGGTGGTGGTCACCAACCACGCCCTGCTGGCCATCGACGCCATCGAGGGCGCCCCCGTGCTGCCCCAGCACGAGGTGCTGATCGTGGACGAGGCGCACGAACTCGTCTCCCGCGTCACCGGCGTCGCCACCGGCGAACTCACCCCCGGCCAGGTCAACCGTGCCGTGCGCCGCGCAGCCAAGCTCGTCAACGAGAAGGCCGCCGATCAGCTCCAGACCGCCGCCGAGGGCTTCGAGCGGCTCATGGAACTCGCGCTTCCGGGCCGCCTGGAGGAGATCCCGGAAGACCTCGGCTACGCCCTGATGCAGTTGCGGGACGCGGCCCGCACGGTGATCTCCGCCATCGGCGCGACCCGCGACAAGTCCGTCCAGGACGAGGACGCGGTCCGCAAGCAGGCACTGGCGTCGGTGGAGACGGTCCACGACGTCGCGGAACGGGTGCTGAACGGCTCGGAGTGGGACGTCGTCTGGTACGAGCGGCACGACCGGTTCGGCGCGTCCCTGCGGGTCGCCCCCATGTCCGTGTCCGGCCTGCTCAGGGAGAAGCTGTTCGCCGACCGGTCCGTCGTCCTCACCTCGGCGACGCTCAAGCTGGGCGGCGACTTCAACGGCGTCGGCGCCTCCCTGGGCCTCGGCCCGGAGGGCACCCAGGGCGAGGACCTGCCGCAGTGGAAGGGCATCGACGTCGGCTCGCCCTTCGACTACCGCAAGCAGGGCATCCTGTACGTCGCCAAGCACCTGGCGCGCCCCGCGCGCGACGGTGAGCGCGCCGACATGCTGGACGAGCTGACCGAGCTGATCCAGGCGGCCGGCGGGCGCACCCTCGGCCTGTTCTCGTCCATGCGGGCCGCCCAGCTCGCGGCGGAGGAGCTGCGCTCCCGGGTCCCCGAGTTCCCCATCCTGCTCCAGGGGGAGGAGACGCTCGGCGAACTGATCAAGAACTTCGCCGCCGACCCGAAGACGTGTCTGTTCGGCACGCTGTCGCTCTGGCAGGGCGTCGACGTTCCCGGACCCAGCTGTCAGCTGGTCGTCATGGACAAGATCCCGTTCCCGCGCCCGGACGATCCGCTGATGAGCGCGCGCCAGAAGGCGGTGGAGGACGCCGGCGGCAACGGCTTCATGGCGGTCGCCGCCACCCACGCGGCCCTGCTCATGGCGCAGGGCGCCGGCCGTCTCGTCAGGGCCTCCGGTGACCGGGGCGTGGTCGCGGTACTGGACCAGCGGCTGGCGACCGCGCGTTACGGCGGTTATCTCAAGGCGTCACTGCCGGACTTCTGGTACACCACGGACCGCAACCAGGTCCGCAAGTCGCTCGCGGCGATCGACGCGGCGGCGAAGGAGGCGGAAGGGAAGTGAGCGCGGGTGGCCGGTCCCCGGCCACCCGGCGTCAGGCGCGGCGCCTGGCGGCCTCTCGGTGACGAGCAGGGCCCCGGAACCGGCGCAGGGGTTCCGGGGCCCGGTCAGGGAGCGAGCCGGATGGGGCTCGTCGCCGCAGCGGTCACACGCGCCGCAGCACGGCGACGACCTTGCCCAGGATGGTCGCGTCGTCGCCGGGGATGGGCTCGTAGGCCGCGTTGTGGGGGAGGAGCCAGACGTGGCCGTCCTCGCGCTTGAAACGCTTGACGGTGGCTTCGCCGTCGAGCATGGCGGCCACGATGTCGCCGTTCTCGGCGACCGGCTGACGACGCACGGTGACCCAGTCGCCGTCACAGATCGCAGCCTCGATCATGGAGTCGCCGACGACCTTGAGGACGAAGAGTTCGCCGTCGCCGACGAGCTGGCGGGGGAGCGGGAAGACGTCCTCGACGGATTCCTCCGCGAGGATGGGGCCACCGGCGGCGATGCGGCCGACCAGCGGGACGTACGACGCGGCGGGCTTGCCGGCGGTGTCCGTGGGCTGCACGGTGACGGTCTGGTCCGATCCGCGGACCTCGTAGGCGCGCGGGCGGTGGGGGTCGCGGCGCAGGAAGCCCTTGCGCTCCAGTGCCATCAGCTGGTGGGCGACGGAGGAGGTGCTGGAGAGGCCGACGGCCTGGCCGATCTCCCGCATCGACGGCGGGTAACCGCGCCGCTGCACCGAGTCCCTGATCACCTCGATCACCCGGCGCTGCCGGTCGGTGAGTCCGGAGCTGTCCGCCCGGATGCCTGGAGGTCGGCCCGGCAGGGAGCGCTTGTTTCCCTCGGGATTCGTGGCTTCGTTCATCGCGTGTACCGGCTCGACTCGGCCCTGGGAGCGGTCCTGGGCGGTGATGGTGGCACTGTCTGCGGTGGTGGTCACGGCGGCCCCTCTCGATGGTCTCCCTGCTGCACAACGGTAGTTGCTTTCGAAAGGTTGCGCCAAACACACGTTCGAGTGAAAAAGTGCGTTTCGCCTGACGTGATCCGGTGTCCGGGTGTATGGCTGGCGCGACACTCGACGGACAAAAGCGCCCATTGTTGTACTCTTCACCGCTGGGGTCGGCTCGCCTCGTGAGCGGCGTCCCCAGTCTGCCATCCGGAATCTCGCAGTCCGGTTCCGGGGCCCTTCCGGGCGGGAGCGCCGAGCGTTCCTCGCCGCGGCGCCCACCGTATCCCCGCGAGCGCGCGGTGCGGGGCAGTGCGCCCGCGTGTCCCCGCGGGCGGCCGCCGGCCGCCGGGACGCCGTTCCGGCGCGACACGCGTGCCTGCCTTGGTGAATGAGCCGATCCCCACATGTAGTGGTTGGATGGCTACAGCGGCCCACAGATTGTGGTCCCCCCGGTCGGAGACGGCTCACCGATCGCCTATGCTTAGGGCTGCTTCGCGAGGCCTGTGGGTCCAGCGAGGCTGACGAGTCTGCTGTGAGGAGGGTTGGAGAACATGCACTGCCCCTTCTGCAGGCACCCCGACAGCCGCGTGGTCGACAGCCGTACGACCGACGACGGCACGTCCATCCGCAGGCGCCGCCAGTGCCCTGACTGCTCCCGTCGTTTCACGACCGTGGAGACGTGCTCGCTCATGGTGGTGAAGCGGTCCGGAGTCACCGAACCGTTCAGCCGCACCAAGGTCATCAACGGCGTGCGCAAGGCGTGCCAGGGGCGGCCGGTCACCGAGGACGCGCTCGCCCAGCTCGGGCAGCGGGTCGAGGAGGCGGTGCGCGCGACCGGAAGCGCCGAGCTGACCACCCACGACGTGGGACTGGCCATACTCGGCCCCTTGCAGGAGCTGGACCTCGTCGCCTATCTGCGGTTCGCCTCCGTCTACCGGGCGTTCGACTCGCTCGAGGACTTCGAGGCCGCCATCGCGGAGCTGAGGCAGGCGACGCGCCCCGCCGCGGACCAGGAAGACGCCGGCGCGGGGAGCCAGGAAGACCATCGCGGGCCGGCCGGGACCACGCAGGTCCCCGAGCCCGCGCAAGCCGCCGACTGACCGACGGGCCGGAATCCGGACGGAGAACCGGGTCCCGGCCGTACGGCGGCGAGACCAAGACCTGTCGCGGGCGGCGGCTGAGGGTGCCCGCGACGCAAGACAGGAACATGTGCCCACGGGAACAACGGGGGCATTTCAGGGCGTTTTCGCCCGTAGGGAGGCGGCATGACAGAGACGGCGAGCGGTCCGGCACGAGGTTCCCGCGCCAAGGGAGCCAAGGTCACCAAGGGACTGCGCATCGAGCGCATCCACACCACCCCCGGCGTGCACCCGTACGACGAGGTGGCGTGGGAGCGCCGTGACGTCGTCATGACCAACTGGCGCGACGGCTCGGTCAACTTCGAGCAGCGTGGCGTCGAGTTCCCCGACTTCTGGTCGGTGAACGCGGTCAACATCGTCACCAGCAAGTACTTCCGCGGTGCCGTCGGCACCCCGCAGCGCGAGACCAGCCTCAAGCAGCTGATCGACCGCATCGTGAAGACGTACCGGAAGGCCGGTGAGGACCACAAGTACTTCGCCTCTCCCGCCGACGCCGAGATCTTCGAGCACGAGCTGGCCTACGCCCTCCTGCACCAGATCTTCAGCTTCAACAGCCCCGTCTGGTTCAACGTCGGCACCAAGCAGCCCCAGCAGGTCTCGGCCTGCTTCATCCTGTCCGTCGACGACTCCATGGAGTCGATCCTCGACTGGTACAAGGAAGAGGGCATGATCTTCAAGGGCGGCTCCGGCGCCGGCCTGAACCTCTCCCGGATCCGCTCCTCCAAGGAGCTGCTCTCCTCCGGCGGCAACGCCTCCGGCCCCGTCTCCTTCATGCGCGGCGCCGACGCCTCCGCCGGCACCATCAAGTCCGGCGGTGCCACCCGCCGCGCCGCCAAGATGGTGGTGCTCGACGTCGACCACCCCGACATCGAGGACTTCATCGAGACCAAGGTCAAGGAAGAGGAGAAGATCCGCGTCCTGCGTGACGCGGGCTTCGACATGGACCTGGGCGGCGACGACATCACGTCCGTCCAGTACCAGAACGCCAACAACTCGGTCCGTGTGAACGACGAGTTCATGAAGGCGGTCGAGGACGGCGGCAAGTTCGGCCTGCGTGCCCGTATGACCGGTGAGGTCATCGAGGAGGTCGACGCCAAGGCACTCTTCCGCAAGATCGCCGAGGCCGCCTGGGCGTGCGCCGACCCGGGCATCCAGTACGACGACACGATCAACAACTGGCACACCTGCCCCGAGTCCGGCCGGATCACCGCGTCGAACCCGTGCAGCGAGTACATGCACCTGGACAACACGTCCTGCAACCTGGCCTCGCTGAACCTGATGAAGTTCCTGAAGGACGACGGCAAGGGCAACCAGTCCTTCGAGACCGAGCGCTTCCAGAAGGTCGTCGAGCTGGTCATCACCGCGATGGACATCTCGATCTGTTTCGCGGACTTCCCGACCCAGAAGATCGGCGAGAACACCCGCGCCTTCCGCCAGCTCGGCATCGGCTACGCCAACCTCGGCGCCCTGCTGATGGCCACGGGCCACGCCTACGACTCCGACGGCGGCCGCGCCCTCGCCGGTGCCATCACCTCCCTGATGACGGGTACGGCCTACCGCCGCTCCGCCGAGCTGGCCGAGGTCGTCGGCACCTACGACGGCTACGCCCGCAACGCCGACGCCCACAAGCGCGTCATGAAGCAGCACGCCGACGCCAACGGCACGGCCGTCCGCATGGACGACCTGGACACCCCGGTCTGGGCCGCCGCCACGGAGGCCTGGCAGGACGTGCTGCGGCTCGGCGAGAAGAACGGTTTCCGTAACTCCCAGGCGTCCGTCCTCGCGCCGACCGGCACCATCGGCCTCGCGATGTCCTGCGACACCACCGGTGTCGAGCCCGACCTCGCGCTGGTGAAGTTCAAGAAGCTGGTCGGCGGCGGCTCGATGCAGATCGTCAACGGCACCGTCCCGCAGGCCCTGCGCCGCCTCGGCTACCAGGAGGAGCAGATCGAGGCGATCGTCGCCCACATCGCCGAGCACGGCAATGTGATCGACGCCCCCGGCCTCAAGCAGGAGCACTACGAGGTCTTCGACTGCGCCATGGGCGAGCGCGCCATCTCCCCGATGGGCCACGTCCGCATGATGGCCGCGATCCAGCCGTGGATCTCCGGCGCCATCTCCAAGACGGTCAACATGCCGGAGACGGCGACCGTCGAGGAGGTCGAGGAGATCTACTTCGAGGCCTGGAAGCTGGGCGTCAAGGCGCTCGCGATCTACCGCGACAACTGCAAGGTCGGCCAGCCGCTCTCCGCCAAGAAGAAGGAACCGGCGGACGAGAAGAAGGCCGAGGAGCCCGCGGCCGTCGAACCCAAGGTCGAGAAGGTCGTCGAGTACCGTCCCGTCCGCAAGCGCCTCCCGAAGGGACGTCCCGGCATCACCACGTCCTTCACCGTCGGCGGCGCCGAGGGTTACATGACGGCCAACTCCTATCCGGACGACGGCCTCGGCGAGGTCTTCCTGAAGATGTCCAAGCAGGGCTCCACGCTCGCGGGCATGATGGACGCCTTCTCCATCGCCGTCTCCGTCGGCCTCCAGTACGGCGTCCCCCTGGAGACGTACGTCTCGAAGTTCACCAACATGCGCTTCGAGCCGGCCGGCATGACGGACGACCCGGACGTGCGGATGGCGCAGTCGATCGTCGACTACATCTTCCGCCGCCTGGCGCTGGACTTCCTGCCCTTCGAGACCCGCTCCGCGCTCGGCATCCACTCCGCCGAGGAGCGTCAGCGCCACCTGGAGACCGGTTCCTACGAGCCGGCCGACGACGAGGTGGACGTCGAGGGCCTGGCCCAGTCGGCGCCGCGCGCACAGGAGCTGAAGGCGGTCGCCACGCCGAAGGCCGAGACGGAGGCGGCCAAGCCCGCCCCGAAGCAGGCCCACACCAGCGCCGAGCTGGTGGAGATGCAGCTGGGCATCCAGGCCGACGCCCCGCTGTGCTTCTCCTGCGGTACGAAGATGCAGCGGGCCGGTTCCTGCTACATCTGCGAGGGCTGCGGCTCGACCAGCGGCTGCAGCTGATGACACGCCGTTCGTGAGGTAAGGGGCGCCGGCCATGGCCGGCGCCCCTTACGCGTGCGGAGCAAGAACGTCAGGGCCGGTGGGCCCGGCCCATGACCCGGGTGAAGGTCGCCGGGTCCCCGTCGAAGCCGCGCAGCCCGGGACGGAAGGTCCACTCACCGGAGTCGTCCCGGACGAACTCGGCGATCGCGGCGGCCGTCGCCCCGGCCACCGAGCCGAAGGCGTCCTCCGCGAGCACGGTGTAACCCTCACGGATCCGGAGCGCGGGATTGAGCACCTCGGCGAACGTCTTGTGCCCGTACCGCTGTTGGATGACGGCGCCCACCACCACGCGCGCGTAGCGGCCGTCGAGACGGTCCAGTTCGAGCGTCATGACCTCGTCCCAGCCGAACCCCTTGCCGTCCGTGCTGTCGCGGTTCAGGGTGATCGTGCCGTCCGGCGAGCGGCTGTCGAAGTGCACCAGATAGGCCGGATCACCGTACGCGTCGTCCGACACGAAGGTCGCGGCGATGATGTCGAGATCGGCCGGCGAGTGACCCGCCGGACTGGGGTCCCACTTGAGCGCGACCTCGACCTTGCGGATTCCCTTGCTGAAGCCGGTCACCAGGCTTCCCCCTCCCCTCTGGCTCGACCCCAACTTCCCTGCGGCCGGGGTTTCTTGTCCATCGTGCCATGCACGGGGCCCCGCACGCGCGGACGATCTTCTCAAGATGTGACCGGTGCCACGCCCGGTGGCCGTACGATGGCGCGGTGCTGGTCAAGTGGATTCGCTGCACCGTGGTGGACCGCCGGGGTTTCGAGCGGGGGCAGCGGAAGTGGGCGGGGCTTCCGGGGGAGCCGGGTTTCCGGGGACAGGGTGGAGGATGGAGCCGGCAGCGGCCGGGCGTGGCGCACCTCTTCGCCTTCTGGGAGAGCCGTGCCTTCTACGACTCCTTCATGGCCCGCTCCCATGACCGTCTGGCCGCCGCCCAGTCCGGTACCTACAAGGACGCCCAGGTCAAGCTGTTCGAGTACCGCTTCGATGTGAAGACCGGATTCGAGCCGCGCTTCACCGACGCCGATCTGATCCGCGTGGCCCTGTGCACGGTCCGCGAGGAGCGCGTGGAGCACTTCACGCTCATGCAGGAGAAGGTCTGGAACCCCGCGATGGCCGGCTCGCCCGGCATGATCCGCGGCATGTTCGCCGAGGCGCCCGGGCACGAGTTCCTGGTCCTTTCGATGTGGCGTTCGGCGGCCGAACACGGCAAGTACCGCACCGAACGTATCGAACGCCTCGCCCTGCGTGCCCAGACCGAGGCGGACATCGCGGCGCTCTCCGGCGACCTCGTGGACCTCGAACCCTCGTGGACGGTGTGAGGAGACGCTGATTCGTGTGACGTACGCCGTATGGAGCCCGTACGAGTGCTCGACCCGCCGCCGTACGCTCTAGGGTTTCGGCATGGCACGACCACGGCGCATCGTCCTTGTCCGGCACGGCGAGTCAATGGGCAATGTCGACGACTCCGTGTACGAACGCGAACCCGACCATGCCCTCGCGCTGACCGAGCGCGGACGGCAGCAGGCCGAGGAGACCGGGAAACGGCTCCGCGAGCTGTTCGGCCGGGAACGGGTGAGCGTCTACGTCTCCCCGTACCGCCGTACCCACGAGACACTCCAGGAGTTCCACCTCGATCCCGGGCTGATACGCGTCCGGGAGGAGCCCCGGCTGCGCGAGCAGGACTGGGGCAACTGGCAGGACCGCGACGACGTGCGTCTGCAGAAGGCGTACCGGGACGCGTACGGGCACTTCTTCTTCCGGTTCCCGCAGGGCGAGTCCGGCGCGGATGTGTACGACCGGGTCGGCGGCTTCCTGGAGAGCCTGTTCCGCAGCTTCGAGGCCCCCGACCATCCGCCGAACGTCCTCCTGGTGACCCACGGGCTGGCCATGCGGCTGTTCTGCATGCGCTGGTTCCACTGGACGGTCGCGGAATTCGAGTCGCTGTCCAATCCGGGGAACGCCGAGATGCGGATGCTCGTTCTGGGAGAGGACGGCAAGTACACACTCGACCGGCCCTTCGAACGCTGGCGCGAGCCGGTGCCGCAATGGCTCGCCGGATAAACCGGATAAAGTGGCAGGGCGATGACCGCTGACTCCTCTTCCCCCGGCCGCCTGGAGCGCGCCCTGACGAGCCTGCGCGGACTGGCCGTGGGGGACGCGCTGGGCTCCCAGTTCTTCGCCCCCGCGAACTATCCCCTGCTCAAGCGCCGCGAGCTGCCCGCGGGCCCCTGGCAGTGGACGGACGACACCGAGATGGCCTGCTCCGTGGTCGCCGTCCTCGCCGCCCACCACCGCGTCGACCAGGACGCGCTCGCCCGCTCCTTCGCCGAGCACCACGACGTCGACCGGGGATACGGCCCCGCGGTCAGCCGGCTGCTGCGCCTGGTCCGCGAGGGAGAGGACTGGCGCCGGCTGGCCGCCGGACTCTTCAACGGCCAGGGGTCCTGGGGCAACGGCGCCGCGATGCGCATCGCCCCCCTGGGCGCGTGGTACGCGGACGATCCCGAGCAGGCGACCCACCAGGCGGAGATCTCCGCCTACACCACGCACCAGCACCGGGAGGCCGTGGTCGGCGCCATGGCCGTGGCCGCCGCGGCGGCGTTCGCCGGCTCCCCGGACGGCCCGCCCGGCCCCGAGGCCCTGCTCGACGGTGTCATCGCCCTCGTACCGAGGAGCGCGGTCGGTCAGGGCCTGCGCCGTGCCAGGGACATGCTCGACTACGGCGACGCGACCACCGTGGCGGCCGTGCTGGGCTGTGGGCGCCGTACCACCGCTCATGACACCGTCCCCTTCGCCCTCTGGTCCGCCGCGCGGTCCCTCGGCGACTACTCGTCGGCGTTCTGGACCACGGCCCAGGCCGGCGGGGACATGGACACCACCTGCGCGATCGTGGGCGGCGTGCTGGCCGCGGGCAGGGCGGGAGCGCCGCCCGCCGAGTGGGCCGAGCGCACCGAGGCCCTGCCGGACTGGGTGCCCGCGGACGCCTGACGGCTCCGCCGCCGCGGAGGGCCGGTCTGTACGGCGCGCGATACGGTTAGAAACGCTGCGTACCCAACGGGAACTCTCCGTGATCGCCGCTCGTTGGTCCGGTATCCGCTGCCCGCCGTCTGCCGCGTCCGCGTCAGGGAAGGCCGGCGGATCCGCGATCGGAAGGGACGGAGGGAGGGGAGATGGCGTTCGCGCTGGTGGTACCGCGGGGGCGGGGCCGGGTACCGGCCGGTTCCCTGCTCCCGGCCGTGGTCCCGGCTCTCCTCCTGGTTCTCTTGTGCGCTCTGACGATCGTGGTGCGGCCGACCGGATCTCCGTGTGTGCCGTCTGTCGCCCGGCGGTGGTCCGGCCGGCCGCGGCAGCGCGCGGCGCGGAGCGGCTCAGCCCAGGTGGGGGCCCGCCGCGCCCGCCAGGGAGTCGAGGTCGCTCTTGCGGACCCGCAGCACCAGCCAGGCGGTGACGAAGGCGAGCACGGCCATCGCGGCGGCCGGGATGAAGGCCGTGGAGATGCCGTGGGCGAGCACCTCGTTCCCCCACGGCGCGGGCAGCTGGTGGGTCTTGGCCAGCTCCGCCTTCTGCTCCGGCGAGGCCCCGGCGAGGAACTTCGGCAGCTGCTTGGCGGCCTCATCGGTGCTGGCCGACCCGAAGACGGTCGTCAGGATGGAAAGGCCGAGCGAACCGCCGACCTGCTGCATGGCGTTGAGCAGGCCGGAAGCCGCGCCCGCCTCGTGCGGGGCGACACCGGACACGGCCGTGACGGTGGCCGTCACGAAGGTCAGGCCCATGCCGAGGCCGAACACCAGCATCGGGCCCAGCACCCCGCCCGCGTAGGTGCTGTCGGGCTGGATGAAGGTCTGCCAGCCCAGTCCGACCGCCACCAGCGCCGCGCCCGCCATCATGAACGGCTTGGGGCCGAGCACCGGCAGGAAGCGCTGCGACAGGCCCGCGCCGATCGCGATCGCGGCCGTCACGGGAAGGAAGGCGATGCCGGCCTTGATGGCGCTGTAGCCGAGCACGTTCTGCACGAACAGCACGATGTAGAAGAACATGCCGAACATCGCCGCGGCCAGGCTCAGCATGATCACGTACGTGCCCCAGCGGTTGCGGTCCGCGAACATCCGCAGCGGGGTGATCGGCTCCTTGGCCCGCATCTCGATGAAGACGAACGCGAGCAGCAGCACCACGGCGGCGGCGAAGGACCCGATGGTGAGCCCGTCCCGCCAGCCGTCCTCCGCGGCGCGGATGAACCCGTACACCAGCGACGCCATGCCGACCGTGGAGGTGAGCGCTCCGGCGAGGTCGAAGCGGCCCGGATGACGTTCGGACTCGTTGATGTACATCGGAGCGAGGAACGCGATCAGCACGCCGATGGGCACGTTGACGAACAGCACCCACCGCCAGTCGAGCCAGTCGGTGAGCATGCCGCCCGCCAGCAGGCCGATGGCGCCGCCGCCCGCGGAAACGGCGGCGAACACACCGAAGGCCCGGTTGCGTTCCGGGCCTTCGGGGAAGGTGGTGGTTATCAGTGCCAGCGCCGTGGGGGACGCTATCGCGCCGCCCACGCCCTGCAGGGCCCGAGCGGCCAGCAGCTGCCAGGGCTCCTGGGCCAGACCGCCCAGCAGCGAGGCGAAGGTGAACAGCAGGATGCCGGTCATGAACACCCGGCGACGGCCGAGGATGTCACCGGCCCGGGCGCCGAGCAGCAGCAGGCCGCCGAAGGTGAGCGTGTAGGCGCTGACCACCCATGTCAGATCGGTCGTGCTGAAGCTGAGCGCTTCTTGAATGTGCGGGAGCGCGATGTTCACAATCGTCGCGTCGAGTACCACCATGAGTTGGCAGGCCGCGATGACGGCGAGTGCGATGCCGGGGTGCCCCGCCCGGCGGGCCGCGCCCGATTTCTGATTGTCTGGCAGAAGCTGAGAGGTTGTCACTGTGGGTCCCCCATACAGGCGTTAGTGAACGCTCGCGTTCACTGTTGCGCCCACCGTAGTGAGTCCCAGACAGTGAACGCAAGCGTTCACTCAAGCGCGCGCCGCGCCCCGCGTCCCCCGTTGCTGCGGTGCGGCGTCACTTCCCCGGAACCCCCCGCTCACCTCGCACGCTGGAGAAACACAGATGGTTACCTCGCGCTGTACGGCCGCGCCCACCGGGACGGCTTCCCCGCGCCGGCGCGGTGCGGTGCTGGAGCGGGCGATCCTCGACGCCGCTCTGGAACAGCTCAGTACGGTCGGCTGGAAGGGGCTGACCATGGAGGGCGTCGCGGCCGGCGCCCACACCGGCAAGGCGGCCGTCTACCGCCGCTGGCCGTCCAAGGAGGACCTGGTCGCCGATGCCCTGGTGTCCGGACTGCCCCGGGTGGAGAAGGCCCCCGACCTGGGCAGCGTGCGCGAGGACCTGCTCACCCTGTGCCGGGAGGTGCGGCGGATCATGTACTCCCGGCCCGGCACCGCACTGCGCTCGGTCATTCACGAATGCGATCAGGCGCAGGCCGAGCGCTTCGAAGGAGTGATCATCGGGAGCGTGGTCGAGCCGACCGTCGAGCTGGTGCGCGAGGTCATCGTCCGTGGAATAGAGCGAGGTGAGGTGCGAGAGGACGCGGCCAACGGGTATGTCTTCGACGCTATCCCGGCCATGATGATGTACCGATCGAAGATGTGCGCCAGCGAATGGAACGACCAAGATCTGGAGGAGATGGTCGACCAGCTGATGCTCCCGCTGCTGCGGCCCTACGGAGCCTGACGCTCCGCTCCGGCACCCCGTGCCCCCATCGGGAGACCGGGGTGTCGCGCGGCGATCCCGGCGGCGTACGCTAAGGGCGCCATGCCGTACGAACCGCCTACCCACACCGTCGAGCGCTCCCTGCGCGCCACGACCGGAGCGAAGGTCATTGCCGGTGTCGACGAGGTGGGGCGCGGCGCCTGGGCCGGCCCCGTCACGGTCTGCGCGGCGATCACCGGACTGCGCCGCCCGCCCGACGGACTGACCGACTCCAAGCTGCTCACGCTCAAGCGGCGCACAGAACTGGCCGAGATCCTGCGGACATGGGTGACGGCCTACGCGCTGGGGCATGCTTCCCCCGAGGAGATCGACGACCTGGGGATGACGGCCGCGCTGCGGCTGGCCGCGGTCCGCGCCCTGGACGCCCTGCCGGTCCGCCCCGACGCCGTGATCCTCGACGGGAAGCACGACTACCTCGGCGCTCCCTGGAGGGTCCGCGCGGTGATCAAGGGTGACCGGTCGTGCGTGGCCGTCGCGGCGGCGTCGGTGATCGCCAAGGTTCAGCGCGACAAAATGATGGCCGAACTGGGTCTCGACCATGCAGACTTCGGATTTGCGGCCAACGCCGGGTATCCGTCGCCCGTGCACAAGGCCGCACTGGCGGAGCGGGGGCCCACCCCGCACCACCGTTTGTCGTGGGCGTATCTTGATGCGTTGCCTCAGTGGCGGCACCTCAAGAAGGTCCGCAACTGGGCGGACGGAAGCGTTCCGGAAATTGAGGGTCAGCTCGGCTTCGATTTCTGACGATTCCGATCGCACTGATGTGCCACCCGGTCATCCGCGCCGCACCAACGTTTGATAAATATCAACTCATGCCTCTCATTCCCGAGGAGCCTCAGATTCACGAGAGTGCCCAGGGTCCCCGCGCCACGCCCGCCAGCGGCCGTACCGCGCCGACCCCCCGCCCCGTACCCGGCCCCCGCCCCGCGGCTCCGTCCCGCCCCGGTCGTCCCGGCCCCCTGCGGCCCACACCGCCGGCGCAGCGCACACCGCGAGACGCGGCTCCGGCCAAGCCCGGCCCTTCCGGCCCGGCCGCTCCCGCCGCCGCGGCGAGCCCGCAGATCCAGTTGATCCCGGCTTCGGCCGAGGGTGCGCTCGACGCCGCCGAGGAGGCGGTGGACCTGCTCCTGGACTCGGGCCGCGCCCCTGGCGACGTGCTCGTGCTCACCACCGGTGCCCAGCACCCGTGGGCCGAGCACGAACTGTCCTTCGGCGAAGCGTCCTACTGGGCGCAGCACGACGCCGGTGACGACGTCTTCTACGCGGACGCCGCCGTCGCCTCCCGTGCCGCCTCCCGCCCGGTGGTCGTCGTGGCCGTCAACGGAGGCCCCGCCTCCGCCGCTGCCGCCGCCCTCCCGCTGGCCCACTCCCGTGCCGGTGCACTGCTGATCGTCTGCGGCGACCCGCAGCAGATCAACTCGGTGCTGGGCGCCGGCGTCTGAGCCGCGTCCGGCACCCCGGGACACCGGGGTGCCGAGGGAGCCGCTCCGGCGGGAATCCGCACGGTGCGGCTTTTGGCGCGTCCGGACGGCGGTTCGACCTGCGCGGGCGCCGGATCTGTGGTGCTCCGACGGTTGCCTGACGTTCTTGGACGACGGGCCTGCCCTGCTCGGGTCATGGCCTGTACCGGCTCGGGCGACGGGTCTGGGCCTGACCGGCTCGGGCGACGGTTCTGACGTGCTCGGACGGCGGGGTTGACCGGCGTGGGCGGTGGGCCGGGGCTGTGACGCCGCCGGGGCCGCTCCGCCGGGCGTGCCCGGGAGTGCCGGCCGAGGCCGTGCGGGGAGTGACGCGGGCCGCCACTGCGGTGCCTGCCGTCCGGATACGCGCCCGTCGGTGCCGACCGGAGATCACCGGCGGCCGTCGCCGGGGCGCCCTCGTGACGGATCCCGCGGTCCCCGGGGCTCCTCGGGGCGCGGAAGGCGAGCCCGCCGTCACTCCTGGGGGCCGCTCACCGCGCACCCGGTTCAGCCCGGCTGTCGCGTGCCGGCCGGAGGCGCCGCGGCAGTCCCGGGTCAGTGGCGCGAACCGGCGCAGGCCCGCACCGGCGTAGGCCCGTACCGGCGTAGGCCCGCACCGCGTTGGTCAGCGAGCCGCCGCCCGGCGCAACACCTCGGAGACGGGGCCGCCGGTGCGCGGCGCGAGTGGCGGGGCGTCCGACGTGGCGAACGGCTCCGGTGCCGAGTGCGCGTTCGGCCGCCGCCCGCCGCGTCCCTCGCCGAGCACCTGCCAGCCGTCATGGGTCAGCGTGATGTACGCGCCACAGCGCAGCCCGTGCAGTGTGCAGGCATCGCGCAGCCCCCACATCCAGGCGCCATCCTCCTCGGTCCAACGTGCGTCGCCCTCACGGCAGTAGAGCAGGACGGCCGTGCGCACAGGGGTGCGGCGACGCAGGTCGTGCGGAATCACCCGGCGCAGCTGGGCCAGCAGCGCGTTGCGGAACATCCAGCCGTCGGCCGGGGCCGCACGGCGCGTGAACGAGGCACTCGCCCGCAGCCGTTCGTCCGGATCGAGCACCGCCACGACCGCCGTGAGCGGCTGCGGGTGATGGCGGGCATGGAGGCCGCTGACGACCTCACGGGGGTTGCGCAGCAAAGGGATTCCGGCGGCGGCCCACTCCGCCGGTTCCAGCAGACGACTGGCGGAAGCGGCGGACGCGGGTGTCGACAACGAGGCCGCCGAGGACGAGGCGAATCCGAAGGTCACGTTCCTCCCTTCGGCTACGCGCCCATACTGCGGGCGAGGTCGGATTCGGGGGAGCGCGCGCCGCAGCGGGGCCCAACCGGGTCACGGGTGAGTCGTGCGGGCAGCGGACCTCAATTCTTCCTGTCGAACTTGGCTGCGGCAACGAGCAATTGGCGCCGCCGAGCGTTATCTGGTAGTGCGTGGCTTATATCCCTACCCAAAGGTTGTGACGACGACGCCTGCGCCCTCCCCGAACCGGTCCGGAGGGCCGCTGTGAACGACTGCGCGGTGGCCCGGACCAGCGATGACGCGGCGCTCACCCCTGCACGGCGAGGACCAGCGGCAGCACGCCGGAGGCCCCGGACTTGCGGAGCAGACGTGCCGCGACCGCCAGCGTCCAGCCCGTCTCCGTGAAGTCGTCGACCAGCAGCACCGGACCGTCGGACCCGGCGAGTGCCGACGCCAGCGCCGGAGGCACTGTCAGCGCCCCGTCAAGGGCCTTCAAGCGCTGCGCGCTGTTGCTGCGGTGCACGCGGGGCGCCTCACCGGCGTATTCCACCGAGCCGAGCAGGGGCAGCCTGCCGACCTCGGCGATGCGCGTGCCCAGGGAGTGGATCAGCCTGGGCCGGCTGCGCGAGGCCATGGTCACCACGCCCACCGGCCGCGGCGGGGCGTCGGACGCACCGGAGGCCCAGCCGCCCGGGCCGCGGGCCCAGTCGGCCAGGACGCCGACCACGGCGTGCGCAACGTCGTCCGGCACCGTCGTGTCCGGTGTCTGCGGCGTGAACAGGGGCCGCAGCCGGTTGCCCCAGCCGATGTCCGACAGACGTCCCAGCGCCCTCCCCGGCGAGGCCTGTTCCCCTGCCGGGATGCGCCCCTTGAGGCCGATGCCGATGGCGGGGAGCCCGGTCGGCCACATACGCCGGGGCTCCACCTCCACTCCGGCCCGGCCCAGGTCGCTCCGCGCGGCGTCCAGGGCCGCCGGGGACAGGCCGGAGGTGAAGCGCGGCCCCGCGCAGTTGTCACAGCGGCCACACGGTTTGGCGTCCTCGTCGTCCAGCTGGCGCTGGAGGAACTCCATCCGGCACTCGGTGGTGGTCGCGTACTCGCGCATCGCCTGCTGTTCGGCCGCGCGCTGCCGGGCCACCCACGCGTACCGCTCGGCGTCGTACGACCACGGCTGTCCGGTGGCCGTCCAACCGCCCTTGACCCGACGCACCGCCCCGTCCACGTCGAGGACCTTCAGCATGGTCTCCAGACGGGAACGGCGCAGCTCCACCAGCGGTTCCAGGGCAGGCAGCGACAGGGGCCCGTCCGCCCGGGCGAGGACGTCGAGGGTGCGCCGGACCAGGTCCTCGGAGGGGAAGGCCAACGAGGCGAAGTACTCCCAGATCGCCTCGTCCTCCTTGCCCGGCAGCAGCAGGACCTCGGCGTGGGCCACTCCGCGTCCGGCCCGGCCCACCTGCTGGTAGTAGGCAATGGGGGAGGCGGGGGAGCCGAGATGGACGACGAATCCGAGGTCGGGCTTGTCGAAGCCCATGCCGAGGGCGGAGGTGGCCACCAGGGCCTTGACGCGGTTGGCGAGCAGGTCCTCCTCCGCCTGCTGCCGTTCGGCGTTCTCCGTCTTGCCCGTGTAGGAGGCGACGGTGTGTCCGCGCTGCCGCAGGAAGGCGGTGACCTCCTCGGCGGCGGCGACGGTGAGCGTGTAGACGATGCCGGAGCCCGGCAGGTCGTCGAGGTGGTCGGCGAGCCAGGCCATCCGGTGCGCGGCGTCCGGGAGCCGCAGCACGCCGAGGCTCAGACTCTCCCGGTCCAGCGGTCCGCGCAGCACCAGCGCATCGGTCGCGCCACCCGTGCCGAGCTGCTCGGCGACGTCCGCGGTCACCCGCGCGTTGGCCGTGGCGGTGGTCGCCAGTACGGGGACACCGGACGGCAGGTCGCTCAGCATGGTGCGCAGCCGGCGGTAATCGGGGCGGAAGTCGTGGCCCCAGTCGGAGATGCAGTGGGCCTCGTCCACCACGAGCAGGCCGGTGGCGGCGGAGAGCGCGGGCAGCACCTGGTCGCGGAAATCAGGGTTGTTCAGCCGTTCCGGCGAGACCAGCAGCACATCGACCTCGCCCGCCGCGATCTCGGCCTGGACGGCGTCCCACTCCTCGGTATTGGCCGAGTTGATGGTCCGGGCGTGGATACCGGCCCGGGCCGCGGCCTCCACCTGGTTGCGCATGAGCGCGAGCAACGGCGAGACGATCACGGTGGGGCCGCTTCCTCTGGCCCGCAGCAGCGAGGTCGCGACGAAGTACACCGCGGACTTGCCCCAGCCCGTGCGTTGGACGACCAGGGCCCGGCGCCGGTCGGCGACCAGCGCCTCGATCGCCCGCCACTGGTCCTCCCGCAGCCGGGCGGCACCCGTCGCGTCCCCGACGAGCCGGGCGAGAACGGCATCGGCCTCTGTCCGGAGATCCGCGTTGCTCGTGTGTTCCATGCGTTCCATACAACAGGACGGCACCGACAACCGGGCGGGCCCGGGCCGGGGCTGTGGACAACCCGACCGGCCTTGTCGTGTCCCTGATCCGACTTATCCACAGGCTCAAGCGGAATACTGGAATCCGCGAGATCGTCGGCGCATGACGAATCACAGCGAAACCGCCGGAGCCTTCGGAAACGACGACATCTCCGGGCACGACCCGTCGGCCGGACCGGCCGACCACACCGCACAGGTGACCCTGCGCACCCCCGCCGAACTGGCCGACGCCCTGCCTTACCTGCTCGGCTACCGCCCCGAGGACAGCATGGTGCTCGTCGCCCTGCACGACCGGGGAGGCAGCGGCAGGTTCGGCGGCCGGGCCCGGCTCGGCATCCCCGCGAACGAGGAGGACTGGGAGTCCGCCGCCCGGCAACTGGCCCGCGGTCTGGTGACCGGCAGTGAGCGGCGCGGCGCCCGGCCTGAGGGCATGGTGGCCTACGTCTGCCAGGAACCGGGTCCCGGAGAGTCCGGCCGGCAGGTCAAACTACGGCTGACGAGGCTCGCCCAGCTCATGCGCACCGAGTGCGGAAGCCTCGACGTGCCCGTCGTCGAGGCCCTGTGCGTCTCGGACGGGCGGTACTGGTCGTACTGCTGCCCGGTCAAGGACTGCTGCCCCGAGGACGGCTCCCCGATGGGGCTGCCCGGCACCTCCGTGCTCGCCGCGGCGGCCACCTATGCCGGTCTCCAGGTACGCGGCACGCTGAAAGAACTGCGCTCCAGGCTGCAGCCCTGCGAGTCCGCCGCGGCGCTGGACCAGGAGATCGCCCTCGACGCGGCGGGCATGAGCCTGGTGCCCCGCATCCTGGACGAGACGACCCGCGAGGAGGTGGCGCAGGAGACCCTCGTCCTCGCCGAGCGGGTCATCCACCGCTTCGCCGCGGCGGCGCCGGTCTCCGGCACGCATCCGGCTGACGTCCGTGACGACGGCCTCCTCGGCGCCGACGAGGCGGCGGCCCTGATCCTCGGACTCCAGGACCGCACGACCCGCGACAGGGCGGCCGCCTGGATGGAAGGGGATGTGGCAGGCACGGCGCTGCGGCTCTGGCGCGCCCTGGCCCGCCGCTGCGTCGGCCCCTACAGCGAGCACGCCGCCGCCCCCTTGACCCTGGCGGGCTGGGTCGCCTGGTCCACGGGTGACGAACTGGAGGCACGCGAGGCGCTGGCCATGGCACTGGGCGCGGATCCCGACTACCTCTTCGCACGCCTGCTGCACCAGGCGTGCAACGAAGGGCTCGACCCGGAAGCGGTCCGCCGCTGCCTGCGCGCCCAGGACACGCAGGAGCCGCAGGACGCGCAGAACGAGCCGGAGACACAGAACGCCCAGGGCGCGCACGACACGCAGGTCACAGCGGCACAGAAGGCGAGGCCGACGAACCCGGCACCGCAGCGGGCGCTCGCCGAGGCCCCGCAGGACCCGGCCCAGCCCTCCCTGGTCCCGGCGGAGGTCCCGATCCCAGGCCCCAGGCCCGACGGGCAGCGCAGGCGTCGCACGCGGAGCACGGACGGCGACGACAACCGTCCCACGGCCCGGTCCACGGCCGACCAGCGCAGGCCGGCCGGCTCCCGCCCCCGGTCGACCACGTCCGGGTCCGCCAGGCCCGGTCGCCGGAGCGCGAGCACCAGGCGCACACGTGCCACCGGTCCGGGCGACAGCGCGGCCGGCGGTGTCCCGTCGGAGGGCGGACACCCGCGCCCCGAGGGCAACCGATGAACGCCCACCGGTCCGAGCCCGGAAGGGCGCATCCCTGGCCGCACGCGGCTGCGGAGACCGAACAGGGCCCCGCGCGCCGACAGCGGCGAACCCCCGGTTCCATGCCGAACCGGCTTCCGCCCCGGCCGCGCCCGCGGGCCGGCCGCCGCACCACGGCTCCGCCTCGTGCAGGCCGCCGGTCATGAGAAGCATCCCGCTGCCACACACGGCGTCACACCTTTCCGCACCGCGAGCCGTCCCCCGGACAGGCTCGCCCGTGTTCACCCGGGTGGCGGAGTGCCTGCCCGGGCCTGTCCGCCGTACCTCTCCGTTCCCTGCGGACCCCGCGTCGCCGACACCCCCTTCGCCGCGCGTCACCGGGCTGGGAGGAGCGAGGAAGGAGGCGGGGGACGGTCTGCGACTGGGCGCGTGACCTCGCGGGACGAGGAGGACGACAGCGCGCGGGCCACCGAGCCGACGAAGGGGACGCGGTGCCGCGCGCCGTACCGGAACGACGCGGAACCGCCGCCGATGCGACCGCCGAGGGGAGTGTTTATCGTCAGGGAGACGACTATGATCGCGGCATGCCCTACGACCCGTCAGCCTTTCCGCCTTTCGCCGTCACTGTGGATCTGGTCGTGCTGACCGTGCGCCGCCATGCCCTGTGCGCGCTGGCGGTACGCAGGGGCGAGCCTCCCTTCCAGGGGCGCTGGGCGCTGCCCGGGGGCTTCGTACGGGCCGACGAGGATCTGTCCCAGGCGGCGGCGCGCGAGCTGGCCGAGGAGACCGGGCTGTGTGCCCACGACCCCGCCGCCCCGGCCCAGGACAACGGAGCGCACCTGGAGCAGCTCGCGACCTACGGCGATCCTGGGCGGGACCCCCGTATGCGCGTGGTCAGCGTCGCGCACCTCGCGCTCGCACCCGACCTGCCCGCGCCACGCGCCGGCGGCGACGCCAGCAACGTGCGCTGGGCGCCGGTCGAGGAACTGCTCCAGCAGGGCGGGTACGGCCGTGACGGCGAACCCCTGGCACCGCTCGCCTTCGATCACGCCCAGATCCTCGCCGACGGCGTCGAACGCGCCCGCTCAAAGATCGAGTACTCGTCGCTGGCCACCGCCTTCTGCCCGCCGGAGTTCACCGTCGGCGAGCTGCGCCGGGTGTACGAGGCGGTATGGGGCGTCGCGCTCGACCCGCGCAACTTCCACCGCAAGGTGACGGGAACCCCTGGATTCCTCGTCCCGACCGGAGGGACGACCACCCGCCAGGGCGGCCGCCCGGCCCAACTCTTCCGGGCCGGCGGCGCGACGTTGCTCAACCCGCCGATGCTGCGCCCCGAGGTCTGAGACACGGGAACCCGGCACCGGGGCTCGCCTGAACCCGTCAGCCGTCAGCCGTCAGCCGTCAGCCGTCAGCCGCCGGGCCGTCCGCTCAGCGCGTGGGCTCCGTCGAACGGCGGACAAGGAAGGAGGTAGGCCACACGGCATCTCTCCACAAATCGCCTTATACCCGAAAAACCAGACATGTCGCGCTATCTTGCTTCAGGTGATCGAGGCCTTCGGACTGACCAGCAATTCCCGCAAGGCGCATCCGCCCGCCGTCGACGACGTCTCCTTCGAAGCGCGCGCCGGGCAAGTCACCGCGCTCCTCGGACGCGCCGGCGCGGGCAAGACGACGACGCTCAAACTCATGCTCGAGCTTCAACAGGGGCGCGGAATCACCTACTTCAGAGGACGGCCACTGCACCGGATCGCCCATCCGTCGCGTGAAGTCGGCGTGCTCCTCGGCGATGTGCCGGGACACCCGGCCCGCTCGGTCCGCGGTCATCTGCGGATGCTGTGCGCGGCCTCGGGAGTTCCCGCACGGCGAGCCGACGAGGTGCTCGAAGTGGTGGGTCTCGTCAGCCTCCGCGAAGAACGTCTCGGCACGCTGTCACGCGGCATGGACCGCCGACTCGGTCTCGCCTGCGCCCTGCTGCCCGACCCGCACACGCTCGTGCTGGACGAACCCACCGACGGCCTCTCCACCCGGGAGACCCAGTGGCTGCACGGCATGTTGCGGGCCCACGCCGACGAGGGCGGCACGGTGCTGTTCACCACGGCCCAGCCCAAGGAAGCGGCCCGCACCGCAGACCGGGTTGTCACGCTGGACGGCGGGAGACTCGTCGCCGACCAGGAGGCGAGGGTTTTCGCCCGCACCCGGCTGCGTCGGCGAGTCGCCGTCCGCAGTCCCCATGCCGCACGCCTCGCGGCCCTGCTCGCCAAGGACGCCCGTACCGCCCGCCGCTCCGTCGAAGTCGTACGCGAGGAAGGCAACCGCCTGTCGGTGTACGGAAGCACGACCGCCGATGTCGGGGAGACCGCCTTCCGTCACGGCATTCTCGTTCACCAACTCGCCGACGAAGTGGGCGACATGGGGCCGGGCGCCGGATCCGGTGGGGGTGACGGCGCTCGCCCCGCCGAACCCCGGCCACCCGCACCGGACTCACCGCCTGCCCACCGACGGGCCCAATCGGAGCGAGGCCCGACGGCGTCCGACGTCTCGTACGGGGACCGGGGACCCGCCCCGGCCGGCCGGGCGCTGAAGGAACGCGGGCGCACGGTGCCCGGCTCCGCCCTTGACGGTGGCCGGGCCGGATCGCCGGGTTCACCCGGAGACCCGGCCCGGAGCGTGCGCGAGGCGTCGGCGGAGCCGCGACACGCGAAGTCCGCGGCCGGGTCACCAGAGTCCGCGAAGTCGGGCTTCCCGACGGCGGAACCCCGCACCGCGGAGCCGATGACGGAGCGGCGCCCGCCCCACCGGGCAGCGGCCGGACGTCACTCGACGACCCTCGACCGCTCCGCACCGGAACCGCACACACCAGCGCAGGGCCTCTCGGCGGGGAACACCACGGCGTCCGGGCACCCTGCCGGGCAGCGGCAGCCCATGGCGGCCGCACCGGCCGTACCGCGGGCCGAATGGCCGATGACCGGCCCGTCCCTGACGCATGAAGGGCAGCGGGCGGCCGGTCGTTCGGATTCGCGCCGGGCGGGGGGCGCCGACGGCGGGCGGACCCACGGTGCCGCTCAGCAGACGGAATCGGTGCCCCCCGCCGCCCCCGGTGACTCCCCCCGCGCCGCGGCCCCGGCCGGCCCGGCGTGTCCGGCCGACGGCACCGCGCACACCGCCACCGCATCCGGTGCGCACGGCGCGGCAGGCGAAGCGCCGGCCCGGCGGGCGCACCAGCGGGCCGAAGCCAGGGGCAGCGCCCGGGACGGCGGCAGCGGCGGCCGGTCGCGCGCAGACATCGCGGGCGATGCCGGTGAGGGAGGCCACGGCGACCGGACCGCCGGTCCAGCGGTCACCCCGGAGACCGGTTCCGGCGCGGTCGCGTCGTCTTCCGGGCCACACGGCGACGACACGCCCGCCACCGCGCCGACCCTTCCCGGTGCTCGCCCCCTCCTACCAGGGGCGAGGAACCCCGGTGCCCGGAAGGCGCGGGCCGGCCACGCCGGCCGCTTCGGCGGTGACCGTTCCGCCGCCGTCCTCTCCTCTCCCCTCCCGCCTCCCATCTCCGTCCGCTCCGCCCCGAGCCCGCTCCGCCCCCTGCGCTACGAGGTCCGGCGTGCCGCCGGCATCGGCACAGGCTTCCTGACCTGCGGCGCCGTGCTCGTCGTGTCCGCGCTCATGGCCCTGCTCCTGGCCAGGACCGGGCACACCCCGCAGGCGCGACTGTTCGCCGCCTGGCCGCGGGAACTGCCGCTGCCGCCCGCGGCGCTCGGGGCGGGGCTGCTGGGTGCGCTGGCCTTCGGGGACGAGTTCCGCCACCCCGCCCTGGCGGCGGACCGCGGTACCGTCCCCCGCCGGCTGGGGCTGCTCACCGCGAAACTGCTCGTCTCCGGAGCCACCGCGGGGCTGCTCGCCTTCCTCACCCTGGGCTGCGATGCCGAAGCGCTCTACATCGTCTACGGACGGGAGCTGACGGAAGTTCCCGCGGACTGGCTGGCGCTGACCGCGAGTTGGTTCGGGCTGGTGGTCGGTTGTTCCTGGGCAGGCGTACTGGCGGCCGGCGTGTTCCGGTCCACCACGGCCGGGCTGGCCGCGGTCCTCGCCGTTCCCGTCGTCGTCGTACCCCTGGTCCACAAGGCGCTCCAGGGCCCGGCCGTGCGCATGACGGCGGACTTCCCGGTGCGGATGCGGGAGGTCTTCCTGCTGCCGTGGCCCTTCGGAGGGGAGCGGTACCTGCTCGCCGCCGCGCGGGTCCTCGCCCAACCCATGGGCATCGCACTGGGGTTGTCGCTCGCGGGTCTTCTGTGCGCGTATCTGCTCACGGCGCTGCGGACGCGGCTGCGCTGACCACCCTTCGTGCACTTCCGGTCCCGCTCTGCCCACAACTCCCCGCAGAAAGGCCATTTCTTTCCGATAAGGCGTCAATTGCGACGGGGTGAGCGATCACCCTTTCGTGTGCTTTTCACCAAAGACCTCAAGGGAGTTGGAGGCGACGCCGACAAAGGATCCGTGAGTACCCTTGCGCACACCATGATGAACGCCGCCCGCTCCACAGACTCAGGTCTGGCCGGCCCGGGCGAACTCGACCGCTACCCCTACGCCGAGGCCTCGGTGGCCGGCCGCGTCGGCGTGCCCGCCTGGGAGGGTGGGGAACCCGAGCTCGGGCGTGTCGGCCGGCGGGCCGCGGCCAGCCGCGGGCGCGGGCTGCACGGCCAACTCGTCCAGCAGTTGGGGCAGATGATCGTCTCCGGCGACCTGGGCGCGGACCGACCGCTGGTGCCTGAGGAGATCGGCCAGCGCTTCGAGGTCTCCCGCACCGTCGTCCGCGAGTCGCTCCGGGTCCTGGAGGCCAAGGGCCTGGTCAGCGCCCGTCCGAACGTCGGCACGCGGGTGCGTCCCGTCAGCGACTGGAACCTCCTCGATCCGGACATCATCGAGTGGCGGGCCTTCGGGCCGCAGCGCGACGACCAGCGCCGGGAGCTCAGCGAGCTGCGCTGGACGATCGAGCCGCTGGCCGCCCGCCTCGCCGCCGGCCACGGGCGCGAGGAGGTGCAGCAGCGCCTGTGCGACATGGTCGAGATCATGAGCCATGCCATGGCGCAGGGCGACGCCCTCACCTACGCGCGCGCGGACACCGAGTTTCACTCGCTGCTGATCCAGATCGCGGGCAACCGCATGCTGGAGCACCTCTCCGGCATCGTCTCGGCGGCCCTCCAGGTCTCCGGCGGCCCGGTCACCGCCTGTGACCGTCCCAACGAGGCGTCCCTCGCCCAGCACGCGCGGATCGTCGACGCCATCGGCACCGGCGACGGCACGGCGGCGGAGACGGCCATGCGTCAGCTGCTGACGGTCCACCCTGAGGTGGAGCGCGTGGTGCCCGCCCCGCGCGAGCACTAGACCCCGCGAGGGACGTGGTGCGGTCGCCAGTGTGTGGCGTCCCAGTGGTGCTCGCGGCGGCGCCGGGCCCGGATACCGGCCGCCGCCGGACCTCGCCGGACCTTCTGGAGTCCGGCGGAGTCCGGCGATGCGACGGCCCCTCGGTGACGGGGTGAGCGGGACGGCGACCACTGGTGATCTCGTATGCGTACATCTGACCGCCTTTGACCGCTTATGGGGTGTGACTCGGGCCACGCAGAATGGGCGTAACGCTCGTGGAGACAGCGCGATGACCTAAGAGGTGATAGCCGCGGAGGGAATACGGACGCCGTGCATGGCGCTGTGCATCTTCCCGGCCCCCGCCCGCGCCGTCGGCCCATCCCCAGGCCGGTGGTCGGCTCCTGTCCGCAGTGGACGGTGCCGGAAGCCGTTTTCCAACGTTCCGAGAGGTTGTTCGTGTCGGCCAGCACATCCCGTACGCTCCCGCCGGAGATCGCCGAGTCCGTCTCTGTCATGGCGCTCATTGAGCGGGGAAAGGCTGAGGGGCAGATCGCCGGCGACGATGTGCGTCGGGCCTTCGAAGCTGACCAGATTCCGGCCACTCAGTGGAAGAACGTACTGCGCAGCCTCAACCAGATTCTTGAGGAAGAGGGTGTGACGCTGATGGTCAGTGCCGCAGAGCCCAAGCGCACCCGCAAGAGCGTCGCAGCGAAGAGTCCGGCCAAGCGCACCGCCACCAGGACGGTCGCGGCGAAGACGGTGACCACCAGGAAGGCCACCGCCACCACGGCGGCCCCCGCGGCACCCACCGCCACGGCCGCGGCCGATTCCGCCGAGGAAGCCGCCACCGCCAAGAAGGCTGCCGCCAAGAAGACCACCGCCGTCGCCAAGAAGGCGACCGCCAAGAAGGCCGTCGCCAAGAAGACGGCCGCCAAGAAGACCACCGCCAAGAAGGACGACGTCGAGCTTCTCGAGGACGAGGTCCTCGAGGACACCAAGGTCGCCGACGAGCCCGAGGGCACCGAGAACGCGGGCTTCGTCCTCTCCGACGAGGACGAGGACGACGCGCCCGCGCAGCAGGTTGCCGCGGCCGGCGCCACCGCCGACCCGGTCAAGGACTACCTGAAGCAGATCGGCAAGGTCCCCCTGCTCAACGCCGAGCAGGAGGTCGAGCTGGCCAAGCGCATCGAGGCGGGTCTCTTCGCCGAGGACAAGCTGGCCAACTCCGACAAGCTCGCTCCGAAGCTCAAGCGTGAGCTGGAGATCATCGCCGAGGACGGCCGCCGCGCCAAGAACCACCTCCTGGAGGCCAACCTCCGTCTGGTGGTCTCCCTGGCCAAGCGCTACACCGGCCGCGGCATGCTCTTCCTGGACCTCATCCAGGAAGGCAACCTCGGTCTGATCCGCGCGGTCGAGAAGTTCGACTACACCAAGGGCTACAAGTTCTCCACGTACGCCACCTGGTGGATCCGTCAGGCGATCACCCGCGCCATGGCCGACCAGGCACGCACCATCCGTATCCCGGTGCACATGGTCGAGGTCATCAACAAGCTCGCGCGCGTGCAGCGCCAGATGCTCCAGGACCTGGGCCGCGAGCCCACCCCGGAGGAGCTGGCCAAGGAACTCGACATGACCCCGGAGAAGGTCATCGAGGTCCAGAAGTACGGCCGTGAGCCCATCTCGCTGCACACCCCGCTGGGCGAGGACGGTGACAGCGAGTTCGGTGACCTCATCGAGGACTCCGAGGCCGTCGTGCCCGCCGACGCGGTCAGCTTCACGCTTCTGCAGGAGCAGCTGCACTCCGTGCTGGACACCCTGTCCGAGCGCGAGGCCGGCGTCGTCTCCATGCGCTTCGGTCTCACCGACGGCCAGCCGAAGACCCTCGACGAGATCGGCAAGGTCTACGGCGTGACGCGTGAGCGCATCCGTCAGATCGAGTCCAAGACCATGTCGAAGCTGCGCCACCCGTCGCGTTCCCAGGTGCTGCGCGACTACCTCGACTAGGCCGCGACCGAACGACCAGGTCGTCGGCCGGACGACGGCGAAGGCCCGGTTCTCCTCGCGGCTCTTTCTAGGGGTCGTCGCAACACGTGGTCGTGTTGATCAGGCCGCGAGCAGTTTATGCAGGCGCTCGGCTGGGGTTTCCCAGCCGAGCGTTTTGCGTGGACGGCCGTTGAGTTCGGCGGCGACGGCGGCCAGGTGCTCGCGGGTGTGGACCGTCAGGTCGGTGCCCTTGGGGAAGTACTGCCGCAGGAGGCCGTTGGTGTTCTCGTTCGAGCCGCGCTGCCAGGGGCTGGCCGGGTCGCAGAAGTAGACCGGGATGTCGGTGGCGATAGTGAACTCGCGGTGGCGCCCCATCTCGCTGCCCTGGTCCAAGGTCAGCGATCGCTTCAGGTGAGCCGACAGCGTCTGGACGGTCTCGACCAGGGCGTCGCGACCAACTCGGTGCCCCGGCCGTTGGGCAGGTGCACCAGCAGCACGTAACGGATAGAGCGTTCGACGAGGGTGCCGATGGCGGACGCGCCGTCCTTGCCGATGATCAGGTCCCCTTTCCAGTGCCCTGGTATCGCCCGGTCCTCCACCTCGGCGGGACGTTCGCTGATCATCGCCATCGGGTCGCGGAAGCGGGGCTGGTGCTGCTGGGCCAGGCGGCGGGGCTTGCGCCGGACCCGGCCGGTCCGCAGGGCGGTGGCGAGTTCGCGGCGCGGTTCGCCCCGGCCCTGGACGTAGAGGGCCTGGTAGACGGTCTCGTGGACCACGTGCATCTCCGGCCGGTCGGGAAACTGGGCGCGCAGGGCTTGGCAGATCTGCTCCGGGCTCCACCGTAGGTTCAGACGGTCCTGGACGAAGGCGCGCAGTTCGGGGTTCTGCTTGATCTTCCCGGGCTTGGGGCGGGGCCGGCGGGCTTCCGTGCGGGCCTGGGCGGCGTGCGGGTGGTAGTGCCACAGACCGCGGGTTCCGTCGGTGCGGTTGCGGCGTATCTCCCGGCTGAGGGTGGACGGGCTGCGGCCCGGCTCAGCGGCGATCTGCCGGACGGACGCCTTCTCCCGCAGGCGGTCGGCGATGTGGATCCGCTCGTCCGGGCGCAGGTACCGCGACGGACCGGAAGGCGGGACCACCGGTCGAACCGGTGGTGCCGCCTTCTGTTTGCGGTCGGCGTTGCGTCCGTTCCGCCGGCGGCGGCCGGTCTTGTCGTTGATGCCGACGATCCGGCACGCCTGGTTGTTGCTGAAGCCCTGCTGCATGAGCTGGAAGCATGGCTCCCGCTCACGCAGCAGCTTCTTCGGCCCCTGAGCCGTCCGGATCTCCCGAATCTTGAAGTCCATCGCACCCCCTAGAGCTGGGGTGTTGCGACGACCACTAGACGGAAGCGCGGAGCCGGGCCTTCGGGCTGCGCGATCCCGCTTCATGAATCACTCTTGGTGCCCCAGGAAGACCTGAGAGTGAGGAGCATGCATGCGCCGTTCGCTTGCCCGGGCACTGGTCCGGCCGCTGGCACTGGCGGCCGCCGTGGCCGCGATGCCACTGGTGGGCGCGGCTCCCGTACACGCCGGCGGCGTGGTCGTGGGGGGCTTCCCGATAGACGTCTCCCAGGCTCCCTGGACCGTCGCGCTGGCCAGCCGTGACCTGTTCGGCGGAGCGCGGGCGGGGCAGTTCTGCGGCGCTGCGGCCATCGGACCGACCACGGTGCTCACGGCCGCCCACTGTCTGACCCAGGAAGCCCTCGGCATGCCGCCGGACCGGGTGCGCGACCTGAAGGTCATCGCGGGCCGCACCGACCTGCTGTCGTCCGAGGGCGAGGAGATCGCCGTACGGGAGATCCGGCGCAACCCCCGTTTCGACCTTGCGACCAACTCCGGGGACTTCGCGGTGCTCACCCTCGCCGGACCCCTGCCGAAGGACGCGGTCATCACCATGGCGCGCGCGGGCGACCCGGCCTACCGGCCCGGTACGGAAGCACTGGTGTCCGGATGGGGCGACACGACCGGGGAGGGAGCCTATGCGCGGCGGCTGCGGGCCGCACGCGTACGGGTGCTCTCCGACGACATGTGCGCCAGGGCCTACCCGGGCGGCCGTGAGGGCGCCTACCAGGCCGCCACCATGCTGTGCGCGGGTGAGGTCGCCGGAGGGCCCGACGGCTGCCAGGGGGACAGCGGCGGTCCGCTGGTGGCAGCGGGGCGGCTGATCGGCCTCGTCTCGTGGGGGAGCGGCTGTGGGCGGCCGGAGCATCCCGGCGTCTACACACGCGTCTCCGAGGTCGTGCGGGCGCTCGAACCGGCCCAAGGGGCCCGGAGACGGCCCTACGGCGGCACGTAGCGCGTGAGCGGGTATGAGCACGGGCGGCCACTCCTGGTAGGGAGCGGCCGCCCGATCACCGGCCTGTGCCGGGGCTGGCTCGTCGTGTGTGCGAGATTCAGCGCTCTTCTTCGGAAACCGTGCCCGGAACGGACGTCAGTCGCTCGGTCTCGTCCTGTATCTCAGCGGCGATCTTCTTGAGTTCCGGCTCGAACTTGCGACCGTGGTGGGCGCAGAAGAGCAGTTCTCCGCCGCTGAGCAGCACGACGCGCAGGTATGCCTGGGCGCCGCAGCGGTCGCAGCGATCGGCGGCCGTCAGCGGGCTCGCGGGGGTCAGAACAGTAGTCACGTCGCCTCTTCTCTAGCTCGACGAGCTGTCGTACCAGGGTCAACATCCAACCAGCCCCAAACGTTCCCGCTCGTGGCCTTTCCGCGAAAATTTTTCCGGGGAAGGTCGTCTGCTGCCCGTTGGCGGCGAATGTGCCGTATTGCGTGTCTTTGGTGCGTACGGGTTCGCGCTCTCTTGCTGTCACGTCCTCCCGGCTGGGTTGCCGGTTGTTCATGAGGACGTGCCCGGAGCCTAAATGGTTCATGCCCCAAAGGGAACGTGATATGTGCTTCACTCCATCGAGGGATCGAACATGCATGCGAGGCTGGACTAGGGTGAGATGCCGACGAGGGTGGCGTTACACCGGCTCTACCAGGGCTCGGTACCCTCTGTGCGGCGACCGAAGCCGCCCCCTTACCCATGAGGGGGCCATCTGAAATTCAGCGAGGAGCGAACCGCGTGACCGCCGAGACGTCCGTGCCGTCCACAGCGCTGCTGGCAGGAGCAGACCGCGACGGTTCCAACTACACCGCGCGGCACCTGCTCGTCCTCGAGGGCCTCGAGGCCGTGCGCAAGCGCCCGGGCATGTACATCGGCTCGACCGACAGCCGCGGTCTGATGCACTGCCTGTGGGAAATCATCGACAACTCGGTGGACGAGGCCCTCGCGGGAGTCTGCGACCGCATCGAGGTGATCCTCCATGACGACGGCTCCGTGGAGGTGCGGGACAACGGCCGCGGCATCCCCGTGGACGTGGAGCCGAGGACCGGCCTGTCCGGCGTCGAGGTCGTCATGACCAAGCTGCACGCGGGCGGCAAGTTCGGCGGCGGCTCGTACGCCGCCTCCGGCGGCCTGCACGGCGTCGGTGCCTCCGTGGTCAACGCCCTCTCCGCCCGCCTCGACGTCGAAGTGGACCGCGGCGGCCACACACACGCCATCAGCTTCAGGCGGGGGGTGCCCGGCGCCTTCGCCGCCGACGGCGCCGAAGCCAAGTTCGAGGCCAAGAGCGGCCTGCGCAAGACCAAGAAGATCCCCAAGACGCGCACCGGCACACGCGTGCGTTACTGGGCCGACCGGCAGATCTTCCTCAAGGACGCCAAGCTCTCCCTGGAGACGCTGCACCAGCGCGCCCGGCAGACCGCGTTCCTCGTCCCCGGCCTGACCATCGTCGTCCGCGACGAGTTCGGCCTCGGCGAGGGCGGCAGCAAGGGGGAGGAGTCCTTCCGCTTCGACGGTGGCATCAGCGAGTTCTGCGAGTACCTGGCCAACGACAAGGCGATCTGCGACGTCCTCCGCTTCTCGGGCAAGGGTACGTTCAAGGAGACCGTCCCGGTCCTGGACGAGCACGGTCAGATGACCCCGACCGAGGTCACTCGCGAACTGGGCGTCGACATCGCGCTGCGCTGGGGGACCGGCTACGACACGACGGTCAGGTCCTTCGTCAACATCATCGCCACCCCCAAGGGCGGCACCCACGTCGCCGGTTTCGAACAGGCTCTCACCCAGACGATGAACGACGTGCTGCGCGCCAAGAAGCTGCTGCGCGTGGCCGAGGACAACGTCGTCAAGGACGACGCCCTGGAGGGTCTCACCGCCGTCGTCACGGTCCGTCTGGCCGAGCCGCAGTTCGAGGGGCAGACCAAGGAGGTCCTCGGCACCTCGGCGGCCCGCCGCATCGTGAACAACGTGGTCAGCAGCGAGCTGAAGGCATTTCTGACGGCCACCAAGCGGGACGCCGCCGCCCAGGCCCGGGTCGTCATGGAGAAGGTGGTCGCCGCCGCCCGGACCCGGGTCGCGGCCCGCCAGCACAAGGACGCCCAGCGCCGGAAGACCGCCCTGGAGTCCTCGTCCCTGCCGGCCAAGCTCGCCGACTGCCGCAGTGACGACGTCGACCGCAGCGAGCTGTTCATCGTCGAGGGCGACTCCGCGCTCGGTACGGCCAAGCTGGCGCGGAACTCCGAGTTCCAGGCCCTGCTGCCGATCCGGGGCAAGATCCTGAACGTGCAGCGCTCGTCGGTGAGCGACATGCTCAAGAACGCCGAGTGCGGGGCGATCATCCAGGTCATAGGAGCGGGCTCGGGCCGCACCTTCGACATCGACCAGGCCCGGTACGGCAAGATCATCATGATGACCGACGCCGACGTGGACGGCTCGCACATCCGCTGCCTGCTGCTGACGCTGTTCCAGCGCTACATGCGGCCCATGGTCGAGGCGGGCCGGGTCTTCGCAGCCGTGCCGCCGCTGCACCGCATCGAGCTGATCCAGCCGAAGAAGGGCCAGGAGAAGTACGTCTACACGTACTCCGACCGCGAGCTGCGGGACAAGCTCATGGAATTCCAGAGCAAGGGCATCCGGTACAAGGACTCCATCCAGCGCTACAAGGGCCTGGGCGAGATGGACGCCGATCAGCTGGCCGAAACCACCATGGACCCGCGTCACCGCACCCTGCGCCGCATCAACCTCTCCGACCTGGAGGCCGCCGAACAGGTCTTCGACCTGCTGATGGGCAACGACGTGGCTCCCCGCAAGGAGTTCATCTCCAGCTCGGCGGCGACGCTGGACCGCTCCCGCATCGACGCGTAGTCGCCGGGCAGCGGGCAGCGGGCAGCGGGCAGCGGGCAGCGGGCAGCGGGCAGCGGGCAGCGGGCAGCGCCGGGGTCGGGACGGAAGCGGCTCGGTCGGCCGTGGTGGGTGGCTGGCTGTGCCGACGACCGGAGCGGGGCGGGAGCGGCCAGGGCCCCGGGCGGGGTTAGAGGGTCGGGGCTGGGCGGTGCCGGAGGCCGGCCGGGCTGACGCCGCCTCGGCCGAGGCCGGGTGCCGAGGTCGGGTGCCGAGGTCGTTCGGGCTGAGGCCGGCCGACGGGAGGGTGGGTGCTGGACGGGCGGAGCCGTCGGCCCGGAACCCGAACGTTCGCCGCTGCCTTCCGCGCTGGGTACGCCCACCCGGTCACCGCCCCCAGCACACCGCGCCGCACGCCCCACCTGCCAGCCTCACCTGCCCCGCAGCTCCGCGACCGGGCCGTCTCTCCACCCGTGGGTGGAGGCGGGCCGCTTCAAGGTTCCACCCGTGATCCACCCCGGGGCCGATCAGTTGGCCTGCGGATTTCCGTAGCTTTGAAGGCGTCGGGAGCGCTCGCTCCGGCCCCACCTTCTCGCTCACGGAGGCTCTGATGTCCGGGCTCGTCAACGTGCTGGCGATCGTGGCCGTGGTCGCGGTCGTGATCGCGAGGCAGTTCCGTGCCCGCGCGATAGACACGGACCGGCGCTGGTGGCTGCCGCCCGCGATTCTCACCGTCGTGGCGCTGAGCGAACCCGGCGTACTCGACGCCCACCACCGCGCGGAATCCGCCGCCCTACTCGCGGTCGAACTCATCATCGGCGTGGCCACCGGCGTCGGCTGGGGCTGGACCACCCGGCTCTGGACAGCGCCGGACGGCACGGTGTGGACGAAGAGCACCAAGGCGAGCATCGCCGTATGGGCCGTAGGCATAGCCGCGCGTGCCGGTGTCTTCGCCCTCGGCACCGCACTCGGAGTGCAGCACCAGGACACCTCCGCACTGATACTCGGCCTCGCCGGCACACTGCTGGTCCGAGGCGGGATCCTGGCACAGCGGGCCCGGTCCTTCGGCCCGGCGAGGCGCCCCGCTCCGGCATACGGTGGCGGCAGCCCGCCGGCCTGGAAGGAGCGCGTGTGACGGAGAACGCCTGGACACGCTGGCCGTCCCGCGAAGCGCTCGGTCCAGCGGGTATCAGCCGGCCCCGACGGCTGCTCGCGTGGACAGTCCGCCTGCTCGTGCTGTCCATGCTGCTGTGGGCCGCCTTCAGCCAGCGACACGTCGGTCTCTGGGAAGCCCTCGCGGCAGCCGCGGGAGTCGCACTCACCGCTCTCGTCTCCTGGGCCTTCTTCCGGGCCACCTACGAGCACCGGCTGGTGCCGTCCCTCGCGCTCATGGGGATGCTCCTCGCTCTCGCGGTCGCCGCCGAGACGACGGGATTCCGGGGGCCGGCCCTGGTGATCTGGTGCGGCTGCGCGGTCAGCGCGCTGGAACGGCTGCCGCTCGGCGTAGGGGCCCCCGTCGCGTCGGTGGCGCTGGCCTCCTACTCCGTGTTCACCAACGACCCCTGGCCGACCACGGCCGCCACCGCGGCCGGCCTGGCCCTCGCCGGGTACGTGCTGCGGCTGGACGCGGAAGCCCGGGGCAACGCGCAGCGGCTGCTCACCCAGGAGCGCGCCGCCCGCGCGGCCGAAGCCGAGTCCGCGGCGCTCGCCGAGCGGGCCCGCATCGCACGGGAGATTCATGATGTGCTGGCCCACAGCCTCTCGGCGCAACTCGTGCACTTGGAGGCGGCCCGGCTGCTGATCGAGAACGGCGCGGACCGGAAACGGATCCTGGAGCGGGTGGTGGCCGCCCGGGGGATGGCCCGAGACGGACTGACCGAGACCCGGCACGCGCTGTCCGCGCTGCGTGGAGAGATGACTCCGTTGGAGGACTGCCTGGCCGAGCTCGTCCGTACGGCCGACGGCGCCGAGGTCACCGTCACGGGTGAACGCAGACCCCTGTCGGCCGAGGCGTCCCAGGCCGTGCGGCGGGTGGCGCAGGAGGCGCTGACGAACGTCCGCAAGCACGCCCATGGCGCCAGAGTGGATGTGCGGCTCGACTACAGCGAACACGAAGTCACGCTGCACGTGCGGGACTCGGGAGGCCGGCCGGGCGAACTCGACGGATGCGGAGGCGGGTACGGTCTGCTCGGCATGCGGGAGCGGGCCGAATTGCTGGGCGGTTGGCTGGACGCGGGGCCGGACGGAGAAGGGTTCGTGGTGACGCTGAAGGTGCCCGTATGACCGAAACGGAGGGACGGCGGAGGATCGCGCGGGTGGTCGTCGCGGACGATCAGACCGTGGTCCGTGAGGGGATCGTGATGCTGCTCGGGCTGCTTCCCGGAGTGGAGGTCGTGGGGGCAGCGGGTGACGGCGAGGAGGCCGTGCGGCTGGTCGGTGAACTCGCGCCGGACGTCGTCCTGATGGATCTCAGGATGCCTCGCTGCGACGGCGTGGAGGCCACTCGGCGGATCAGGGCCCAGTACCCCGGAACCCAGGTCGTGGTGCTCACCACCTTCTCGGACGACGAGTCGCTCTTCCCCGCGCTGCGGGCCGGCGCCCGGGGGTATCTGACCAAGGACGCGGACGGTGACGAGATCGTGCGTGCCGTGCACAGCGTGCTGTCGGGCGACGCCGGGCTGTCGCCGAGCGTTCAGAGACGGCTGCTGGAGCGGCTGTCGCGACCGGAGTCCCAGCTCGAACCGGCGGCCGGTCAGCCGCCCGACGGACTGACCACGCGGGAGTGCGAGGTCCTGGTGCTGATCGCCGAGGGGCTCAGCAATCAGGAGATCGCCCGGAGACTGCATGTGTCGACCGCGACCGTGAAGACCCACATCAACAACCTCTTCGCCAAGGCGGGCGTCAAGGACCGGGCGCAGGCCGTGCGGTACGCCTACAGCAAGGGGCTGGCGAAACCGCCCACCCGGTGACTCACATGAGGGGGCCATGGGAAGGAGGAGGTCCGGAGGCCGCGAAGATGCCCCGCGGACTCCTTCCTGGGGCACAGGTGGCCGCCGCCCGTCTTACGCCGGGCCCTGGGTCGCCCACACGTAACGGTGCTCCGGGCGGCCCGCGTCGCCGTACTTGAGGGTCAGCCGGGCCCGGCCGGTGCGTTCCAGCAGCTTCAGGTACCGCTGGGCGGTCTGCCGGCTCACCCCCGTCCGCTCGGCGATCTCCTGGGCCGACAGCGGGCGTTCGGCGCTCATCAGCGCCTGACGGACCAGCTCGGCCGTGGTGGGGGAGTGCCCCTTGGGCAACTCGGGTTCCGACCGGGCGGACAGCGCGCCGAAGATACGGTCCACCTCCGCCTGCTCCGCCTCGCCGCCGCCGTCCAGGGTGCGCCGCAGCTCGGCATAGGCCTCCAGCTTGGCCCGCAGGCCCGCGAAGGCGAACGGCTTCACCAGGTACTGCAGCGCGCCCTGCCGCATGGCCGCCTGCACGGTCGAGATGTCCCGCGCCGCCGTCACCATGATCACGTCGGTCTGGTGGCCGCGCCGCCGCATCTCCCGGACGACCGCGAGACCGGTGTCGTCGGGCAGGTAGTGATCCATCAGGACCAGGTCGAGCCGCGGCAGGCTCTCCACCTGACGCAGCGCCTCGGCCGCGCTGTGTGCCTCGCCGGCCACGTGGAAACCGGGCACCTTCTCGACGTAGGCGGCGTTGACACGGGCCACACGGGTGTCGTCGTCCACGACCAGGACCTCGATCATCACGCCTCCTCCCCGGACCCGGTGACGGCGGCGGTTCCGGTGGACTCGCCGGCCCCCGCGGGCACCGGTTCCGGCTCGGCCAGCGCCTCCGGCAGCACCACGGTGAACTCCGCGCCGCCCCCCGCCGCCCGGCCCACGGCCGCGCTCCCGCCCTGCCGTTCGGCGAGCCGCCGGACCAGGGAGAGCCCGATACCCCGCTTGCCGTGCGCGGGCGGCTTCTTGGTGGACCAGCCCTCCGTGAAGATCAGCTCCCGTTGGTCCTCCGGCACCCCGGGCCCGGTGTCGCGCACCACGAGGACGACCGTACGGCCCTCGGTGCGCAACTCGACCTCCACGCGCGCGTGCGGGGTGGCGGCGACCGCGTCGAGGGCGTTGTCCACGAGGTTGCCCACCACCGTGACCAGCCCCCGCGGATCGATCAGCCGGTCCGGTAGCCGGGTGTCCTCCGACACCCACAGGGCGACCCCGCGCTCGGCCGCCACGGTCGCCTTGCCCACCAGCAGCGCGGCCAGCAACGGATCCTGGATCCGCTCCGTGACCTGCTCCGCGGTGGCCCGGTGATCCCCCACCACCTCGCCGACGAACTCCACGGCGTCGTCGTACAGCTCCAGCTCCAGCAGCCCCAGCAGGGTGTGCATGCGGTTGGCGTGCTCGTGGTCCTGGGCGCGCAGCGCGTCGATCAGCCCGCGCGTGGAGTCCAGTTCGCGCCCCAGCTGCTCCAGCTCGGTGCGGTCGCGCAGGGTGGCCACGGCACCGCCGTCACCGGTGGGCATGCGGTTGGCGACCAGGACGCGCTGGCCGCGCACGGTGAGCAGGTCGGTGCCGGTCACGCGGCCGGCCAGCACATCCGTCGTACGGCCCGCGCCGAGCGCCTCGTCCGGGGTGCGCCCAAGGGCCTCGTCGCCGATGCCGAGCAGCCGTCGTGCCTCGTCGTTGAGGAGGCGGATACGGCCGCCCCGGTCGAGCGCGACCACCGCCTCCCGGATGCCGTGCAGCATCGCCTCACGCTCCGCGAGCAGCGCCGAGATGTCGGAGAACGCGAGGTCCCGGGTCTGCCGCTGGACCCGCCGGGAGATCAGCCAGGCGGCCAGCGCGCCCACCGCCAGGGCGCCGCCGGCGTACGCGAACAGTCCCGGGATCGCGCTGATCAGCCGCGCCCGCACACTGTCGTAGGCGATGCCGACCGAGACCGCGCCGACGACGCGGTGCCCGGCGTCGTACAGCGGCACCTTGCCGCGCGCCGAGCGGCCCAGGGTGCCCCGGTCGATCTCCATGACCTCCTTGCCGGACAGGGCGTCGGAAGGGTCGGTGGAGACACGGCGGCCGATCTCCGAGGGAGTGGGGTGGGACCAGCGCACCCAGTTCCGGTCCAGTACCACGATGTACTCGGCGTGCGTGGCCCGCCGGATCCGCTCGGCCTCCCGCTGCACGGGGCCGTTCCGGTCCGGTGAGGTGGTCCGGACGCCCTCGGCGATCTGCGGGTCCTGCGCGGTGGTCTCGGCGATGGCCAGCGCCCTGCGCATCGCCTCCTGGTCCAGCTGCTCGCTCAGCGGCGCCAGGAAGAGTCCGGTCGCCAGCACCGCGACCCCCGCGGCGATCGCCACCTGCATCAGCAGCACCTGGGAGAACATCCGCCGGGGCAGACCGAGGCGCAGGCGGCGGACGGGGGGAGTGGAGCGCATACCCATGACGGTACGTGGGACGGCCGGGAGCCCCCCAGCGGGTGTGGTGTGGATCTCTTGATCAGTGGTTGATCAACATTGACGGGACATGTGCCGGGTCAGCTCGCCAGCGCCGTAGACCTGAGTGCGCGCACCTCGACCACGTCCATCCGCGCGGGCGTGCCGAGCACCTCCGCGCCGCAGCTCTCCGGACGCGGCGGCAGCGACGCTCCCTGGACCACGGTCGCCCGCCACCGGCGTCCGTCGGCGTGAGCGACGGTGACCTCCCAGCGCGGCGCCGTGCCCGCGGTCCGTACGACGCTCAGCACACCCGCCCGGTACTCGCCCGCGGCACTCCGCACGGCCAGCTCCGCCGCCTGGCCGGGCCGCTCCCACGCGGAGCACCCCCGGCACCCCTCGACCAGCACACGCCCTTCCTGGGCGCCGTGCAGGGCCTCCTTGACGGTGTGGGCCTCGGCGCGACCGTAGGCGTAGCCGTACGGCAGGACGAGCACCGTGGGCGCGAACCGGTGTCCCCCCAGATGGGTGACCTCCCAGACGCCGCGCACCCCCGACGCGACCAGTTCCGCTGCGAGGGGCCGGCCCAGGAGGGCGCAGCAGCGGTCGCGCTTGCCGTTGGTGCACACGAGCGCCAGCGGGTCGCCCCGGTGGGGCCGCCCGCCGAGCACCGCGCCGAAGGAGCGGTGGTCGCCCGCCCCGAGCGCGGCGAAGTCCAGATCGAGCAGGCGTCGTGGATCGCGGGTGGTGGCACCGTGCAGCCACACCCGACCGGGAACGGTGTGCGCGGCGTACACCCGCCGTACGGGCGGCGGGCCGGGGTCGGCGTGGCGCCCGGGGCGGCGGATCAGCGCGATGCGCACGCCTGTTCGCTCGGCGGCGGCCTCCAGCGCCCGGCCCAGCGAGGGGTCGAGATGGCTGGACGTGAGAGCCCTGGCGCCCCACGGGCCGGGCTGTTCCAGCAGCAGCCACGTCGTCGCCGTGGCGGCCGTACCGGACACCGGCTCGTCGAAGCCGCGGGAGACGGTCGCACACCTACTCACAGAGGTGAGCCTAACCTGACTCTCCCGTCCTTGACTTCCGGCCCCGCCGGGCCCTGCTCCGAGAGGGTCCGGCCGCCGTCCGCGCCTACTCCGGCAGGGGCCGGGGCGGGCGGGGACCGACGTAGTGGCCGCTGGGGCGCATGCGCAGCGGGCGCTCGCCGTACTCCTCCAGGGCGTGCGCGATCCAGCCCGCGGTCCGGGCGACGGCGAAGATCGTCTCGGCGGCCGTGGCCGGCATGCCGCAGGAGGCGGTGAACACCGCGAGGGCCAGGTCCACGTTGGCGTGCAGCGGGGCGTGTCGGGCAGTGGTGGCGACGATGTCCCGGGCCGCGAGCAGCGCGGACTCGGCGCGCGGGACCTCCTCCAGCAGAGCGAACAGCACCCGGGCGCGCGGGTCCTCGGCGGTGTACAGCCGGTGGCCGAGACCGGGGACGCGGCGGCCCGCGCGCAGTTCTTCGGCGATCACCGGCACCGCCGTGCCCTGGTCGAGCACGTCCAGCAGCATCCGGTGGGCCAGGCCGCCGGCCGCGCCGTGCAGCGGGCCCTCCAGCACACCGAGCCCCGCCGAGACCGCCGCGTACGCGTGCGCCCGGGCCGAGGCGGCCACCCGGACCGCGAGCGTGGACGCGGCCAGGTCGTGGTCCGCCAGCAGGGCCAGCGCGGTGTCCAGGACGCGCAGGGAGGCATCGTCGGCCGGGCGGCCGGTCAGCCGGCCCCACAGGCGGCGGGCCAGCGGGCCGTCGTCCTGGTGGTCGTGCCGGACGGGCGGCAGCGCGGCGACGAGGGTGGGGATAAGGGTGCGCGCGGTGTGCAGCACGGCCTCCTCGGACAGGTCGAAGCGCAGCGGGTCCTCCGCCGCCGCGGCGACGGCCGCGACCCGCAGCCGGTCGACCGGGGAGGCGTGTTCGGACAGGGCGGCCACCGCGCGGCGGGCGACTTCGACGGTGCCCCCGGGTGCGGTGAACGCCGCTCCCGGCGCGGGCCGCCCGGTCCACAGCCACTCCGCGACCTCCTCGTAGGAGTGCCGGGTGGCCAGCTCGACCGCGTCGACCCCGCGGTAGTAGTACCGGTCCTGCTCGATCAGCGTGATGCGGGTGCGGACAGACAGCTCACCGCCGGTGCCCGGCCTCCCGGCGGCCTCCCGGCGGTTGCGGCGGGCCAGCGCCTCGACCTCCCCGGCCTCGAAGGTGCTGGCCCGGCCGCCGGGCTCGCGTGCGCTGCTGAGCAGACCGCGGCTCACGTACGCGTAGACCGTCTCGGGCTTCACGCCGAGCAGTTCGGCGGTCTCCTTGGTGGTCAGCCGGCGCCCGGGGCGGTGGGGAGCGGTGTCGTGATCGCGCATGGGCGCCACCGTAGTCCCATCCGCATGTGTGGACAGTCATCTGTTGATCCGAGCAACGTCGACCTGGGAAGCAATCAAGTACCGACGGTCTGATCAAGGGGACGCGCAGGGGGCCGGAGCCGGTTCTCCGGCCGCTCGTATCCTGGACGCTCCGTCCTGCTCGTCCGCGCACCGGGCGCGAGCCGGTGCGCGCCGGTACGTCTGAGAGGTCGCCCGTTGGGGAACAGCTTGGCAAGCGGCGCCAGCCCGCGGCAGATTCCGGTCGTCGTACTCGCCGGCTTCCTGGGCTCCGGGAAGACCACGCTCCTCAACCATCTGCTGCACCGCAGCGGAGGCAGCCGCATCGGGGCCATCGTCAACGACTTCGGCGCCATCGAGATCGATGCCATGGCCGTCGCCGGAGCCCTCGGCGACTCGACCGTCTCGCTCGGCAACGGCTGCCTGTGCTGCGCCGTGGACGCCGGTGAACTCGATGTGTACCTGGACCGGCTCGCCGCGCCCGCCGCCGGCATCGATGTGATCGTCATCGAGGCCAGCGGTCTGGCCGAGCCGCGGGAACTCGTGCGCATGGTCCTTGCCAGCGAGCACCCGGGCATCGTCTACGGCGGTCTGGTCGAGGTGGTCGACGCCGCCGAGTTCGACGACACGCGCGCGAAGCACCCCGAGATCGACCGGCACCTCGCCCTCGCGGACCTGGTCGTGGTCAACAAGCTCGACCGCGCCGATGACGCCGACCGGGCCCTGGGGCTGGTCCGCTCGCTCACCGACCGCGCGGCCGTCGTCCCCGCCACCTACGGGCGGATCGACCCCGAGTTCCTCTTCGACTGCCGGCCGAACGAGGAGCGCATCGGCCAGCTGTCCTTCGACGATCTGCACGACCACGACGGCCACGACGACGACCCCGGCCACCCCGGGCACCTGCACACCGGCTACGACAGCCTGTCCTTCACCTCCGCCGTCCCGCTGGAGCCCCGGCGGCTCATGCGGTTCCTGGACAGCCGGCCCGAAGGGCTGTACCGGATCAAGGGGTACGTCGACTTCGGGCCCTACGACGCGGGCAACCGCTACGCCGTGCACGCCGTCGGCCGGTTCCTGCGCTTCTACCCCGAACCCTGGAAGCCCGGCGACGACCGGCTCACCCAGCTGGTGCTGATCGGTTCCGGCATCGACGCGGGCGCCCTCCGCAAGGAACTGGAGGCGTGCGCGAACGACGCTCCGCACGCCGACGAGCACGGCATGTGGGGCGTCCTGCGCTACGTACAGGGACCGGACGAGGCGGACGCCGACGTGGAGGAGCCGCCCGTCTGACCCGTGCCGGACCGCCCGGCCCCAGCCGGCCGCGGTCCCTGCCCGGACCGCCTGGTCCCTGCCCGGACCGCCTGGTCCCTGCCCGGACCGCCTGGAGCACCGGCCCGGGCCGTCTGAAGCACCGGCCCGGGCCGTCTGAAGAACCCGGTGAAACACCGGTGAAGCGCCGGTCTAGAGCACCGGTCCCGCCACCACCGCCACCGTCTTCGGAAGCGACGTGCCCGAGCCGTCGCGGCGCGGGTCCGGCTCCGGCAGCTCCGCCGGGGTGCCGTTCTTCTGCGCCGCGAGCGCCGGTGCCGGGCCCGCCCAGGCCAGCGACAGGCAGTCCTCGCCCTTCAGGAACCGCTGGCAGCGCACGCCGCCCGTGGCCCGGCCCTTGCGCGGGTACTGGTCGAACGGGGTCAGCTTGGCCGTCGTCTGCACCGAGTCGTCCAGCGTGCCGCGCGAGCCCGCCACCGTGAACACCACCGCGTCGGCGGCCGGGTCGACCGCCGTGAAGGAGATCACCTTCGCGCCCTCGGCGAGCTTGACGCCCGTCATGCCGCCGGCCGGGCGGCCCTGCGGGCGGACGATGGAGGCCTGGAAACGCAGCAGCTGCGCGTCGTCCGTGATGAACACCAGGTCCTCCTCGCCGGTGCGCAGCTCCACCGCGCCGACGATCCGGTCCCCCTCCTTGAGGGTGATGACCTCCAGCTCCTCCTTGTTGGACGGATAGTCGGGCACCACCCGCTTGACGACACCCTGTTCGGTGCCGAGCGCCAGACCCGGCGACGACTCGTCCAGCGTGGTCAGGCACACCACCGTCTCGTCGTCCTCCAGGGAGACGAACTCCGCCAGCGGGGCCCCGCCGGAGAGGTTCGGCGCGGTCGCCGGCTCGGGCAGCTGCGGCAGGTCGACCACGTTGATCCGCAGCAGCCGGCCCGCCGAGGTCACCGCGCCGATCACCCCGCGCGCGGTCGTCCGCACGGCCGAGACGATCACGTCGTGCTTGACCCGCTTGCCGCCCGCCGTCCGCGGCAGCGGCGCGTCGGTCGCCGTACGGGCCAGCAGCCCCGTCGAGGACAGCAGCACCCGGCACGGGTCGTCGGCCACCTGCAGCGGGACGGCGACCGGGGTGGCCGCGGACTCCAGCAGGACCGTGCGCCGGTCGGTGCCGAACTTCTTCGCCACCGCGGCCAGTTCGGCCGAGACCAGCTTGCGCAGTTCCGCGTCGGACTCCAGGATCCGGGTCAGCTCCTCGATCTCCGCGGTGAGCTTGTCCTTCTCCGACTCCAGCTCGATCCGGTCGTACTTGGTGAGCCGGCGCAGCGGCGTGTCGAGGATGTACTGCGTCTGCACCTCGCTCAGCGAGAAGCGCTCGATCAGGCGCTCCTTGGCCTGCGCGGAGTTCTCGCTGGACCGGATGATCCGGATGACCTCGTCGATGTCGACCAGCGCGGTCAGCAGGCCCTCGACCAGGTGCAGCCGGTCGCGCTTCTTGCCGCGGCGGAACTCGCTGCGCCGCCGGACCACGTTGAAACGGTGGTCCAGATAGACCTCCAGCAGCTCCTTCAGGCCCAGGGTGAGCGGCTGGCCGTCGACCAGGGCGACGTTGTTGACGCCGAAGGACTCCTCCATCGGCGTCAGCTTGTACAGCTGCTCCAGGATCGCCTCCGGCACGAAGCCGTTCTTGATCTCGATGACCAGGCGCAGGCCGTGCTCGCGGTCGGTGAGGTCCTTGACGTCGGCGATGCCCTGGACCTTCTTCGCGTTGACCAGGTCCTTGATCTTCGCGATGACCTTCTCGGGGCCGACCGAGAACGGCAGTTCCGTGACCACCAGGCCCTTGCGGCGGGCGGTGACGTTCTCGACGGAGACCGTCGCGCGGATCTTGAAGGTGCCGCGGCCGGTCGCGTACGCGTCGCGGATGCCGTCCAGGCCGACGATCCGGCCGCCGGTGGGCAGGTCGGGGCCCGGGACGTGCTTCATGAGCGCGTCCAGGTCGGCGTTCGGGTGCCGGATCAGATGGCGGGCGGCGGCGATGACCTCGCGCAGGTTGTGCGGCGGCATGTTCGTCGCCATGCCGACCGCGATGCCCGAGGAGCCGTTGACCAGCAGGTTCGGGAACGCGGCGGGCAGGGCCACCGGCTCCCGCTCCTGGCCGTCGTAGTTCGGGGCGAAGTCGACCGTGTCCTCTTCGATGGACTCGGTCATCAGGCCCGTCGCCTCGGCCATCCGGCACTCGGTGTACCGCATGGCGGCCGGCGGGTCGTCGTTGCCGAGCGAACCGAAGTTGCCGTGGCCGTCGACCAGCGGCACGCGCATGGAGAAGGGCTGTGCCATGCGCACCAGCGCGTCGTAGATCGACGTGTCGCCGTGCGGGTGCAGCTTGCCCATGACCTCGCCGACGACGCGCGCGCACTTCACGTAGCCGCGTTCGGGGCGCAGGCCCATCTCGTTCATCTGGTAGACGATCCGGCGGTGCACCGGTTTCAGGCCGTCACGGGCGTCCGGCAGGGCGCGCGAGTAGATGACCGAGTACGCGTATTCGAGGTAGGAGCCACGCATCTCGTCCACGACGTCGATGTCGAGGATCCTCTCCTCGAACGAATCGTCGGGCGGCGGGGTCTTCGTGCTGCGGCGGGCCATCGCTGCCTGGCTCCTTCTGATCTGGTCGCTCGCCTACGGGGCGCTCTTGTGCTGAAGCGTTTGACGGATCTGACGCCGACCATTGTGGACCGAGGCACTGACAACCCGTGCACGGCCCGGAGCCGCGGGCCCGGGCCGGCGCCGGGGAGCGACTCGCCCCCGGCGCGGGAGAACCGTCCGTCCGGGGGTCCGGGGCAGGCTACGCGATCCGCTGTCGGCGTACGTCCGCGGGAACTTCGCGAAGGCCCCGCACGCTTTGCATACAGTGGCAGGAACGGCAGCACAACCGCGGTTTCCATCAACCGCCTCCGCTCGCGAAGGGACGTACATGCCCATGGGTCACACGACCACAGCCGAGGCAGGCTCCGGGGGCCTGACAGCGACCGAGCACCGCCTGGCCAACGGTCTGCGCGTGGTGCTCTCCGAGGACCACCTGACCCCGGTGGCGGCGGTCTGCCTCTGGTACGACGTCGGCTCCCGCCACGAAGTCAAGGGGCGTACCGGCCTGGCTCACCTTTTCGAGCATCTGATGTTCCAGGGCTCCGCCCAGGTCAAGGGCAACGGCCACTTCGAACTGGTGCAGGGCGCCGGCGGCTCGCTGAACGGCACCACCAGCTTCGAGCGCACCAACTACTTCGAGACCATGCCCGCCCACCAGCTGGAGCTGGCGCTCTGGCTGGAGGCCGACCGCATGGGTTCGCTGCTGGCCGCCCTGGACGAGGAGTCCATGGAGAACCAGCGGGACGTCGTCAAGAACGAGCGCCGCCAGCGGTACGACAATGTGCCCTACGGCACCGCCTTCGAGAAGCTGACCGCCCTCTCGTACCCGGAGGGCCACCCGTACCACCACACGCCGATCGGCTCGATGGCGGACCTGGACGCGGCCACCCTGGAGGACGCCCGCCAGTTCTTCCGCACCTACTACGCGCCGAACAACGCGGTGCTCTCCGTGGTCGGCGACATCGACCCCGAGCAGACCCTCGCCTGGATCGAGAAGTACTTCGGGTCGATCCCGTCCCACGACGGCAAGCCCGCGCCCCGCGACGGCTCCCTCCCGGACGTCATCGGCGAGCAGAAGCGCGAGGTCCTCGTGGAGGAGGTTCCGGCGCGCGCCCTGATGGCCGCCTACCGGCTCCCGCACGACGGCACGCGCGCGTGCGACGCGGCCGACCTCGCGCTGACCATCCTCGGCGGCGGCGAGTCCTCCCGCCTGTACAACCGCCTGGTGCGCCGCGACCGTACGGCCGTCGCCGCGGGCTTCGGCCTGCTGCGCCTGGCCGGCGCGCCCTCCATGGGCTGGCTGGACGTGAAGACCTCCGGTGACGTCGAGGTGCCGGTCATCGAGACCGCCATCGACGAGGAGCTGGCCCGGTTCGCCGAAGAGGGCCCCACCCCCGAGGAGATGGAGCGCGCCCAGGCCCAGCTGGAGCGCGAGTGGCTGGACCGGCTCGGCACGGTCGCCGGCCGCGCCGACGAACTGTGCCGGTACGCCGTCCTGTTCGGCGACCCGCAGCTCGCCCTGACCGCCGTCCGGCGCGTCCTGGAGGTCACCCCCGGGGAGGTCCGGGAAGTGGCCGCGGCCCGCCTGCGGCCGGACAACCGCGCGGTCCTGGTCTACGAGCCGAAGTCCCCGCAGGCCGCCCCGGACGCCGATGTCCCCGAGGACCCGGAGCAGGAAGCGACCGTAGAGGCGGGCCGCGACGAGACCGAGAACGAGGAGACGGCCAAGTGACCGAGCTCGCCACCATGGAGTTCCACCCCCAGCCGCAGCCCGGCGAGGCCAGGCCCTGGGCGTTTCCGGCCCCCGAGCGCACCGCGCTCGACAACGGCCTGACCGTGCTGCGCTGCCACCGCCCCGGCCAGCAGGTCGTCGCCGTCGAGGTGCTGCTGGACGCGCCGCTGGACGCCGAGCCGGCCGGCCTGGACGGCGTCGCCACGATCATGGCGCGGGCCTTCTCCGAGGGCACCGACCGGCACTCCGCCGAGGAGTTCGCCGCCGAGCTGGAGCGCGCGGGCGCCACCCTGGACGCGCACGCCGACCACCCCGGGCTCCGGCTCAGCCTGGAGGTCCCTGCCTCCCGCCTGGCCAAGGGCCTCGGCCTGCTCGCCGACGCGCTGCGCGCGCCCGCCTTCGCCCCGGGCGAGGTCGAGCGCCTCGTCCGCAACCGCCTGGACGAGATCCCGCACGAGCTGGCCAACCCGTCCCGCCGGGCCGCCAAGGAACTCTCCAAGGAGCTGTTCCCGGCGACCTCGCGCATGTCCCGGCCGCGCCAGGGCACCGAGGAGACCGTCGAGAAGATCGACGCGGCGGCCGTACGCGCCTTCTACGACCGTCACGTGCGGCCCGCCACGGCCACCCTGGTCGTCGTCGGCGACCTGACCGGCACCGACCTGGACGCGCTGCTCGGCGACACCCTGGGCGCCTGGACCGGCACCCCCGGCGAACCGCGCCCGGTGCCCCCGGTGACCGCCGACGACACCGGGCGCGTGGTCATCGTGGACCGGCCCGGTGCCGTACAGACGCAGCTGCTCATCGGCCGGATCGGCCCCGACCGGCACGACCGGGTGTGGCCCGCCCAGGTGCTCGGCACGTACTGCCTCGGCGGCACCCTCACCTCCCGCCTGGACCGCGTGCTGCGCGAGGAGAAGGGCTACACCTACGGCGTGCGCTCCTTCGGGCAGGTCCTCAGGTCCGCGCCGGACGGCACGGGCGCGGCGATGCTGGCCATCAGCGGCTCCGTGGACACGCCGAACACCGGCCCGGCGCTGGACGACCTGTGGAAGGTGCTGCGCACTGTCGCGGCGGAGGGCCTGACCGACGCCGAGCGGGACGTCGCCGTGCAGAACCTCGTCGGCGTGGCGCCGCTGAAGTACGAGACCGCGGCGGCCGTCGCGAGCACGCTGGCCGACCAGGTCGAGCAGCACCTGCCCGACGACTTCCAGGCGACGCTGTACCGGCAGCTGGCGGCCACGGGCACGGTGGAGGCCACCGCGGCCGTGGTGAACGCCTTCCCGGTGGACCGCCTGGTGACCGTCCTCGTCGGCGACGCCGCCCAGATCAAGGCACCGGTCGAGGAGCTCGGCATCGGTGAGGTGACCGTGGTGTCGGCCGAGTAACGGCCCGGCACGTCCGGCGCACGCGCGCGTGGGGCCCTGACGGTCACGAGCCGTCAGGGCCCCACGCTGTTCCACTCGGTCCCTCAGATGCCCGTTTTGGGGCGGAGGTTGCCTGTCTGACCTGTGGGATGCGCTACAAAAACCCGGATCCGTTTGAGGATCGAAAGCGGGCCGCCGTAGCGTCGTCCGGGCTGTTCGTCAGGCAGTGCGCCGCACCCGCGGCACCGGACAGCCATCGCCGAGTCCCCGTACGGCGCGAGCCAGGGGAGCCGGGGACCCACCGTCCCTGGGGTGAATCGGGCGCCCGCGAGGGGGCCCGTAGGAGACCTTCCTGCTCCGAACCCGTCAGCTAACCCGGTAGGCGAGAGGGAAGGAAAGGACCAGCCACTCCATGGCGTTCATGTGCGCCACCGGGAAGCACCGCAAGCCCGGCCGGGTCAAGCGCACCACCGCTCAGGCGGCCGGCGTCGCGGCCCTGACCACCACCGGTGTCATCGGCACCCTCGCCGCCTCTCCGGCGCTCGCCGCCGGCAGCCCCGTGGACCAGACCGGCCTCACCCCGGTCCTCGCCGCCACCGAGGACGTCGCCGCGCAGATCGACGCGCAGGCCACCGCCCAGCAGCAGGCCGCCGACCGCAAGGCGGCCGAGGAGGCCGCGGAGAAGGCGGCCGCCGAGCGGGCCGAGGAGGAACGGGTCCGCGCCGCGCGCGAGGCCGAGCGCCGCAGGCTGAACACCTTCGTCGCCCCCATCGCGCACTCGTACGTCTCCACGGCCTACCAGGCGTCCAGCTCGCTGTGGTCCTCCGGTTCGCACACCGGCATCGACTTCCACGCGGCCGCCGGCACCACCGTGCACGCGGTGGGCTCCGGCACGGTCGTCGCCACCGGCTGGGGCGGCGCCTACGGCAACCAGATCGTGATCCGGATGGCCGACGGCATGTACACGCAGTACGGGCACCTGTCGTCCATCGGCGTCACGGTGGGCCAGAAGGTGGAGCCGGGCCAGCAGATCGGTCTGTCCGGCGCCACGGGCAACGTCACCGGCCCGCACCTCCACTTCGAGGCGCGCACGAGCCCGGACTACGGCTCCGACATCGACCCCGTCGCCTATCTCCGCGGGCACGGCGTGCACATCTGACGCTCCGCGCGTTCCCTGGCGGCCCCGGCTCACCGAGCCGGGGCTTTCGCCGTTTTTCACGGTGTCCGCCGGACCCGTTGTCCAAAAAATATCCATGGATTACCGCCCCCCGTCGGAAATTCCGGTGCATTGGAATAGAGTCGCGGAACAGGCGTCCAGTGTCGGCGTTTCACGGGGATTAAGGCGGAGGTCGGTCATGCGTATTCCGGCGCACTCGGTGTGCACCGCTGTCCGGGACGACATCGTCGCGGGTGTCTACGAGCGCGGCAGCCGGCTCACCGAGGAAGTCCTGGCCCGTCGCTACGGCGTCTCGCGTGTCCCCGTCCGCGAGGCGCTGCGCACCCTGGAGGCCGAGGGGTTCGTGGTGACGCGCCGGCACGCGGGCGCGTGCGTGGCCGAGCCGACCGAGCAGGAGGCCGCCGACGTGCTGGAGATGCGGACGCTGCTGGAGCCGCTGGGCGCCGCGCGGGCCGCCCAGCGGCGCACGGAGGCCCACCTGAAGGTGCTGCGCGGCCTGGTCCGGCTGGGCCAGGAGCGGGCCCGGAAGGGCAACAGCGAGGATCTGCGCTCGCTCGGCGGCTGGTTCCACGAGACGCTCGCCCAGGCCTGCGGCAGCCCCTCGCTGACCTCGATGCTGACCCAGCTGCGGCACAAGATCGCCTGGATGTACGCGGTGGAGGCCCCGGTGAGCCCGGTGGAGACCTGGGTGGAGCACGGCGCGATCGTGGACGCGGTGGCGCGCGGGGACGGCGAACGCGCGCGGGCGCTGACCGCCCTGCACACCGAGCGCGCGACGGGCGCGCACCGGCTCCGCTTCTCCGGCACCGGGGAGCGTGTGAGGACTTCGCAACACCCCGTAAACATGTCGGGCCTACGGCATTAACACGCGCGCCGTATACAAAGAAGGGTTATTCGGTGGCGGGTGTTTTCCGCTGCCCTTTTTGCGGTGCCGGAATTTCCGCTCGCGGATGTCCGGCAGGTGCGGTCGCCGGAACGGACGGCCCGCCCGGAATTCGGCGGAGTGCGAGGGGTCGCGAAAACGCGGAAGCCGCGCCGTCCGGTGCGGACGGCGCGGCTTCCCGGTCTGCTCAGACGGTCTCGGGCAGCTCCTCCAGGCCCTCGGAGACCAGCTTGGCCAGACGGTCCAGGGCGGCGTCGGCGCCCTCGGCGTCGGAGGCGAGGACGATCTCCTCGCCACCCTGGGCGCCCAGGCCCAGGACGGCCAGCATCGAGGCCGCGTTGACGGGGTTGCCCCCGGCCTTGGCGATCGTCACCGGGACGCCTGTGGCCGTGGCGGCTCGGACGAAGAGAGAAGCGGGGCGGGCGTGGAGGCCCTCGGCCCAGCCGACGTTGACGCGGCGCTCAGCCATGTGTTGCTGCCCTTCAGTGCTCAGGTTGTCTAGACCAGTTTCCCATATCGTGAAGCGTGCCCGGAGCGGGCCCGCGGGACCGCCCCGGCGCGAGGCCGGACCGCGGCCTCGGTCCGGCGTTCGCCCCCATAGACTGCCTCGCGCCGTTGTCGTACGCGAGCCTTACTCTGGGGCCCATGCAGACCTCGGCGGACCGGCAGGACCGGCACCAGTACCCCGCCCACTGGGAGGCGGACGTGGTGCTGCGCGACGGCGGCACCGCGCGCATCAGGCCCATCACCGTCGATGACGCCGACCGCCTGGTCAGTTTCTACGAGCAGGTCTCGGACGAGTCGAAGTACTACCGCTTCTTCGCGCCGTACCCCCGCCTGTCCGCCAAGGACGTCCACCGCTTCACGCACCACGACTTCGTGGACCGGGTGGGGCTCGCGGCCACCATCGGCGGCGAGTTCATCGCCACCGTACGCTACGACCGCATCGGCGCCGACGGCCTGCCCGCCTCCGCGCCCGCCGAGGAGGCCGAGGTCGCCTTCCTGGTGCAGGACGCCCACCAGGGCCGCGGGGTCGCCTCCGCGCTCCTGGAGCACATCGCGGCCGTCGCGCGCGAGCGCGGCATCCGCCGCTTCGCCGCCGAGGTGCTGCCCGCCAACACCAAGATGATCAAGGTGTTCACGGACGCCGGCTACACCCAGAAGCGCAGCTTCGAGGACGGCGTCGTACGCCTGGAGCTGGACCTCGAACCCACCGACCGCTCCGTGGCCGTGCAGCACGCCCGGGAACAGCGCGCCGAGGCCCGCTCGGTACGACGGCTGCTCGCGCCCGGCTCGGTCGCGGTCATCGGCGTCGGCCGCGCCCCCGGCGGGGTGGGCCGCGGCATCCTCGGCAACATCCGCGAGGCCGGCTACCCGGGCCCGCTGCACGCCGTGAACAAGGCCTTCCCCGACGGCCTCGAGGAGATCGACGGGGTGCCCGCACACCGCTCGGTGCGCGACATCGGCGGGCACGTGGACCTCGCCGTCGTCGCCGTACCGGCCGAGCACGTGCCCGCCGTGGTCGCCGAGTGCGGTGAACACGGCGTCCAGGGGCTGGTCGTGGTCTCCGCCGGGTACGCCGAGAGCGGACCCGAGGGGCGCGAACGGCAGCGCGCGCTCGTGCGGGCGGCGCGCGCGTACGGCATGCGGCTCATCGGCCCCAACGCCTTCGGAATCATCAACACCGCCGGGAACGTGCGGCTGAACGCCTCGCTCGCCCCCGAACCGCCGCGCCCCGGCCGCATCGGACTCTTCGCCCAGTCCGGCGCCATCGGTATCGCCCTGCTGTCCCGGCTGCACCGGCGCGGGGGAGGGGTGACCGGGGTCACCGGCGTCTCCACGTTCGTGTCCGCGGGCAACCGCGCGGACGTCTCGGGCAACGACGTCCTCCAGTACTGGTACGACGACCCGGACACCGACGTCGTCCTCATGTACCTGGAGTCCATCGGCAACCCCCGCAAGTTCACCCGGCTCGCCCGGCGGACGGCCGCGGCCAAGCCCCTGGTCGTCGTGCAGGGCACCGGCACCGCCCCCCAGGGGCACGCGGTACGCGCCACCCGGCTGCCGTACGCGACCGTGTCCGCGCTGCTGCGGCAGGCCGGGGTGATCCGCGTCGACACCATCACCGAACTGGTCGACGCGGGACTGCTGCTCGCCCGCCAGCCGCTGCCCGCCGGGCCGCGCGTGGCCATCCTCGGCAACTCGGAGTCGCTGGGCGTGCTGACGTACGACCGGTGTGTGGCGGAGGGCCTGCGGCCGGCCCGGCCGGTGGACCTGACCACCGGGGCGACGGCGCAGGACTTCCACCGGGCGCTGGCCGCCGCGCTCGCCGACGACACGAACGACGCCGTCGTGGTCACGGCGATCCCCGCGATCGGCGAGGGCTCACCGGGGGACGCGGAACTGGCCGAGGCGCTGCGGTCGGCCGCGGCGGCGGTGCCGGGCAAGCCGGTGCTGGTGGTCCATGTCGAGCTGGGCGGGCTGGCACAGGCGCTGTCGGCCGCGACGAGCACGGCCCCGGGAGCTCCCGACAAGGCGGCCGGCGCGGAGCACGGTACCCACCCGGCCCGCCCGTCCCGCGCGGGAGCGGACCGATCCCCCACGGCCGAGGTGGGGCCTCCGTCCACCCCGACAACAGGACGACCCCCCGCCCCTCCCCAGCGCCGGCCGTCCGCCGAGGCGGCGGGACGACCCCCCGCCCCTCCCTCCGGGCCGGCCGGGCAAGCCCCCGCGTCCCCCCGGGACGGCACCCGGCTCATCCCCGCGTACCCCGCCGCCGAACGCGCCGTGCGGGCGCTCGCCGAAGCCGTGCACTACGCGCGGTGGCGGCGGGAGGCGGCCGATCCCGGGAAGGTGCCGGAGTTCGACGACATCGACGAGAAGGGGGCCGCCCGGCTGATAGGCGAGCTGCTCGCCCGCGGGGAAGGGCTCACGCTCTCCGCCGAGCACACCTGCGAGCTGCTCGGCCGGTACGGCATCCCCGTGCGCCGCGCCCTGCCCGCGCCCGGCCCCGGCGCGGCCGTGGACGCCGCCCGGGCGCTCGGCTACCCGGTGGCCCTCAAGGCGACCGCCCCGCACCTCAGGCACCGCGCCGACCTGGGCGGCGTCCGCCTGGACCTCGCGGACGAGGAGCAACTGCTACGGGCCTACACCGAGTTGACCGAGCTGTTCGGGCGGCCCGAGGAGCTGCGCCCGGTGGTGCAGGCGATGGCACCCCGGGGCGTGGACACCGTCGTGCGCGCGGTGATCGACCCGGCGGCCGGGGCCGTGCTGTCCTTCGGCCTGGCCGGCGCCGCCTCCCAGCTGCTCGGGGACATGGCCCACCGGCTGATACCCGTCACGGACCGGGAGGCGACCTCGCTGGTGCGCTCCATCCGCACCGCGCCGCTGCTGTTCGGCTGGCGCGGCTCCACGCCCGTGGACACCCCCGCCCTGGAGGAACTGCTGCTGCGGGTGTCCCGGCTGGTCGACGACCACCCGGAGGTGGTCGCGGTCACCCTGGAGCCGGTCGTCGTCGCCCCGCACGGCGTGAGCGTCCTCGGCGCCACGGTGCGGCTCGCGCCCCCGCCCGCCCGCGACGACCTCGGCCCGCGCACGATGCCGGCCTACTGAGAAGCCCGCGCCCGATGCCGGCGTACCGGGAAGCCCCGCCGCCTCCCGGAACCCCGCGGCCACACCCGCCCCCGGTCCGTCCGACTGGCCCGGAGCGCCCTTGCCCACGGATTAGGATGGACGCCATGGCCAAGACCAGTACGACGACCCAGGGGCTGCGCGCGGCGATCGAGCGCAGCGGCTACTACCCGGCCCTCGTGGCCGAGGCGGTGGAGGCCGCCGTGGGCGGCGAGCCCGTCCGGTCGTACCTGGTCCACCAGGAGACCACCTTCGATCAGAACGAGGTGCGGCGGCATGTGACCGTCCTGGTGCTCACCGGCAACCGCTTCATCGTCAGCCACACCGACGAGCAGGCCGCCGACACCACGTCCCCGACGCCGTACGCCACCACCTCCACCGAGTCCGTAAAGCTCGACCGGATCTCGTCCGTCGTGGTCAGCCGGGTGGTCGCCAACCCCGAGCAGTACACGCCGGGCACGCTGCCCCGCGAGGTCGTGCTGACCATCGGCTGGGGCGCGGTCAACCGCATCGACCTGGAGCCCGCCGCCTGCGGCGACCCCAACTGCGACGCCGACCACGGCTACACGGGCAGCTCCACGGCGGACGACCTCAGCCTGCGCGTCAGCGAGGCCGGGGACGGCCCGGAGACGGTGCGCCAGGCGCTCGCCTTCGCGCAGGCCATCTCGGAGGCGACCGCGGACCTCACCCGCTGATGTCCCAGCTCTCCGCCTGGGACCACCCGGAACCCCTCGCCCTGGACACCGCGCCGCTGCCCGAGTACGGCAGCGGCTCCCTGGCCGACCTGCTGCCCACCCTGGCCGCCGGCCTCGGCGTCCCCGGTCTGACCCCCACCATCGGCGAGCTGACCCCCGCCGACCGGGTCTGTGTCTTCCTGGTCGACGGCCTCGGCTGGGAACAGCTGCGGGCCCACCCGGACGAGGCTCCCTTCCTGACCTCCCTGCTCGGCAGCTCGCGCGGCGGCACCGGCCGTCCGCTCACCGCCGGCTACCCGGCGACCACCGCGACCTCCCTCGCCTCCGTCGGCACCGGCCTGCCGCCCGGCGCCCACGGCCTGCCCGGGTACGCCGTGCGCAATCCGGCCACCGGCGAGCTGATGAACCAGCTCCGCTGGCAGCCGTACACCGACCCGGGCGCCTGGCAGCCGTACCCCACCGTCTTCCAGCTGGCCCACCGGGCCGGGGTGCACACCGCCCAGGTGACCTCCCCCGCCTTCGAGCACACCCCGCTCACCAAGGTCGCGCTCAGCGGCGGCACCTTCCACGGACGGCTCACCGGCGAGGAGCGCATGGACCTCGCGGCCGAGCAGCTGGCCGCCGGCGACCGCTCGCTGGTGTACACGTACTACTCCGAACTGGACGGCTCCGGGCACCGCTACGGCATCGCCTCCGACACCTGGCGCGGCCAGCTGATGTACGTCGACCGGCTCGTCCAGCGGCTGGCCGAGCAGCTGCCCCCGCGCAGCGCCCTGTACGTCACCGCCGACCACGGCATGGTCGACGTGCCGTTCGACGAGCGGCACCGCATCGACTTCGACGAGGACTGGGAGCTGCGGGCCGGCGTCGCGCTGCTGGGCGGCGAGGGCCGGGCCCGGCACGTGTACGCGGTGCCGGGCGCCCAGAACGACGTGCTGGCCGTGTGGCGCGAGGTGCTCGGGGAGCAGTTCTGGGTGGCCTCGCGGGACGAGGCGATCGCGGCCGGCTGGTTCGGGCGGCCCGGCGACTGTGACGAGCGCGTGTACCCCCGGATCGGGGACGTGATCGCCGCCGCGCACGACGACGTGCTGATCACCGCCTCCGAGCGGGAGCCCAAGGAGTCCGCGCTGGTCGGCAACCACGGCTCGATGACCCCGGCGGAGCAGCTGGTCCCGCTGCTCGAAGTACGTTCCTGATCCTCCCCTGCTCCCCTTCCCGCCCTCCCTTTGCCGAAAGGTGCTCAACTCCTCATGCCCGAGCTGGTGTTCTTCTCCGGAACGATGGACTGCGGGAAGTCGACGCTGGCTCTGCAGATCGAGCACAACCGTTCCGCGCGCGGCCTGGCGGGCATGATCTTCACCCGGAACGACCGCGCGGGCGAGGGCAAGCTGTCCTCCCGGCTGGGCCTGGTCACCGACGCGGTGGAGGTCGAGGACGGCCAGGACCTGTACGCCTACCTCGTGGACCACCTCTCCCAGGGCGGCCGGGCCGACTATGTGATCGCGGACGAGGCGCAGTTCCTCGCGCCCGAGCAGATCGACCAGCTCGCGCGCGTGGTGGACGATCTCGGCCTGGACGTCTTCGCCTTCGGCATCACCACGGACTTCCGCTCCAAGCTGTTCCCCGGCTCGCAGCGGCTGGTGGAGCTGGCCGACCGGATCGAGGTGCTCCAGGTGGAGGCGCTGTGCTGGTGCGGCGCCCGGGCCACCCACAACGCCCGCACGATCGACGGCGAGATGGTGGTCGAGGGGGCCCAGGTGGTCGTCGGCGACGTCAACCAGTCCGCGGGCGAGGTCGGCTACGAGGTGCTGTGCCGCCGTCACCACCAGCGCCGGATGACCGCGGCGACGGCCCGCGCGGCGGCCCTGTCCCCGGACGTGCTGCCCGTCTCGCCCTCCTGAGCGCTCAGCGCGGCTCCCGGACCACCGGCAGCCGCGGATCCTGGACCACCGAGAACTCGGCGCCCTCCGGGTCCGCCACCGTAGCCACCCGCCCCTGCGGGCCGTCGTGGGCCGGTCGCAGGATCCGGCCGCCCAGGCCGGTGACCCGCCGCAGCGTCGCCTCGAGGTCGGCGACCTCGAAGTACGTCCGCCAGTGCGGTCCCCGGTCCGGGGGCAGGTCCTGGCCCACACCGTGCAGTCCGGCCACCGGACGGCCCTCCAGGAGCAGGGCGATGCGGTCGGCACCGGCGGAGACCACCGGCTCCTCCTCGTAGGGGAAGACGCTCCGGTAGAACTTCGCGACGCCTTCCGTCCCGAAGGTGAGCAGTTCGTTCCACACGGGGGTGCCGGGCACACCGGTGAGTGCCGTGCCGGTGTGCCCGGCACCCTGCCAGATCCCGAACACCGCCCCGGAGGGATCGGCGGCGATCGCCATCCGCCCGGCCTCGGCGGCGTCCAGCGGGCCGACGGCCACCGTGCCGCCGCACAGCCGCACCATGTCGGCGGTCCGGTCCACGTCGTCGGAGGCGAGGTACGGCGTCCAGGCGACCGGCAGCCGGCGGTCCGTCGGCAGCCGGCCCACGCCCGCCACCTCCCGCCCGTCCAGCAGCGCCCGCACATACGGCCCGAGCTGCTGCGGACCGGGCCGGAACTCCCAGCCGAACAGCCCGCCGTAGAACTCCTCGGTGGCATCCAGCCCGTGCACCATCAGGCTCACCCAGCAGGGTGTGCCGGGCACCCGCCGCGCGTGCGGACCGGCCGGTTCCCGTGCCTCGGTCATCGATCACTCTCTCCCCGGCCCCTCGCGGTGGCCGTGTCGCTTCCGCTCCCCGGAAGGGGTGTCCACGCCGCCGGCGCGTACGCCCCGTGCCGGTCCCCGCATCCTCCGGGTGCCGCGGGGCCGTACCGCGCCGCTCGCCGCCCCTACGAGAGGATGCCCGATCCGCCGCCTTTCGCCGCTTCTTGACGATGGCCGACGGGTGTCCGTCAGTGGTACACCATGTGCCCGATCCCGTACGCACCGTGATCGGGGCTGTCCGGCCGAGCAGAGTAGCCGGACCTGGACGCCGCGGCCACCCCTGGCGTAAGGATGGACCCCATGACAGCCATCATCACCGCATCCGAACTCGCGTCCGCGCTGACCGGCGACCACCCGCCCGTCCTGCTGGACGTGCGCTGGCAGCTGAGCCTGGCCAGGGCGGCCGGCGCGCCGGCCTTCGACGGCCGGGCCGAGTACGCCGCCGGGCACCTGCCCGGCGCGGTCTTCGTCGACCTGGACCGGGAGCTGGCCGGCGCGCCGGGTCCGGGGGGCCGGCATCCGCTGCCCGACCTCGGCGAGTTCGGTGCCGCGATGCGCCGCGCGGGCGTGTCGGCCGGCCGGCCGGTCGTCGTCTACGACGGCGGGCAGGGCTGGGCGGCGGCCCGCGCGTGGTGGCTGCTGCGCTGGACGGGTCACCCGGACGTGCGGGTCCTCGACGGCGGGTTGCCGTCCTGGCGGGGCGAGCTGTCCACCGAGGTGCCGCCCCCGGCCGAGGGCGACTTCACGCCGGCGCCGGCGGCCGGCGGGCTGCTGGACGCGGACGGGGCCGCCGCGCTGGCCGGCACGGGGGTGCTGCTGGACGCCCGCGCAGGGGAGCGGTACCGCGGCGAGGTGGAGCCGGTCGACCGGGTCGGCGGGCACATCCCGGGCGCGGTGTCGGCACCGACGACGGAGAACGTGGGCCCCGACGGCCGCTTCCTGCCCGCCGCGGAGCTGAAGGACCGCTTCAAGGCCCTCGGGGTGTCCGAGGACACCGAGGTGGGCGTGTACTGCGGCTCGGGCGTCTCCGGCGCCCACGAGGTGCTCGCCCTGGCGGTGGCGGGCATCCCGGCGGCCCTGTACGTCGGCTCCTGGTCGGAGTGGTCCTCGGATCCGTCGCGTCCGGTGGCGGTCGGCGCGGACCCGCGGTAGCGCCACGGAAGGCCGGGAAGAACACGGCAGGCCGAGAAAAAGCCGAGAAAAAGAGGGGGCACGCGCGCGTGCCCCCTTCTGACCGCTCCGCCCCGCCTACTCCTGCTTCTTGCGGCGGGTGCCGAACACGATCTCGTCCCAGCTGGGGACGGCGGCGCGGCGGCCGGGCCGGACGCCGTCGGCCTCGGCCTGGCGGTCGGTCGCGCCGATGAGCCGGTCACGGTGGCTGCCGACGGAACGCGGCATGAGGACGTCCGCGTAGGCGGAGCCGGCCGAGGCGGCGGGCGCCGGCGGCTCCTCGGCGGCGGGCTCGTCGCCGGGCTCCTCCTCGGACTCCGACGAGCGCTCCGGGACGACGAGGTCGCCCCGGAAGCTCGGCACGGCCTCCAGGAGGCTGGTCAGCGAGTCGCGCTCACCCGCTTCCTCCTCGGCCGGCTCCGACGGCTGCGCGGACAGCCCGGGCCGGTCCCGGTCCAGCCGTTCGAGCGCGCGGTCCATCGAACGCTCACGGGGCAGCCGGGCGATCCGCGGGACGAACGGGAAGCTGGGCTCGGGCGCGGCGAGGTCGTCGGACTCGCCGATCAGCGACCGCGCCTCGTCGTCGACGGCCTGGACGAGCCGCCGGGGCGGGTCGTACGTCCAGCTCGCCGAGTGCGGTTCGCCCGCCACCCGGTAGACGAGGAGCACCTCCCAGGTGCCGTCGTCGCGGCGCCAGGAGTCCCACTGCACGGTGTCCTTCTCGGCGCCGCGCAGCAGCAGCCGTTCCTGCACGGCCTCGCCGAGCAGCGGGCCGGAGTTCTCGCCGGGGCGGCGGACCGGGGTCTTGCGGGCGCGTTCGGCCATGAAGGCGCGCTCGGCGAGCACGGGCCCCTCGAAGCGCCGCACCCGGTCGACGGGGATGCCGGCGAGCTGGGCGACCTCTTCCGCGGTGGCACCGGCTCGTATCCGGGCCTGGATGTCCCGCGGGCGCAGATGGCTCTCGACCTCGATCTCGATCTGGCCGAGGCGTGGCCGGTCGCCGCGCACGGCGGCGCGCAGCCGTTCGTCGATCGGAAGTGTGTACTCCGTGGAGTCGGCAGCCTTCAGCACCAGCCGTGTGCCGTCATTCGAGACGGCCACGACACGCAGTTCGGGCATGGGGACCTCCCGGGTGGTGCCTGCCGACGTCACGTGCGTCGCTGCTTCCGCTAGTCGAGTGTGGCCTGCCCGGGTGCAGCCTGCCACAACCTTGCCGAGTTGCCCGGCGTGTCGGGCGCGGGCCCGGGACCGCCGTTATGGCACGGTTACCTGTTCGCCACGCTAAGTGACCAACTCCGTCACCCTGTGCAACTAATCCCCTCCCGGTGATCCTGCGAGGTCGCGGACGCCCTGGTGGGGGACCGGACCCAGGGTTCGCAACAGTACTCCATTCGGGCCACGTGCGTGGATTGGCGCGCTGGCCAACTTCTGGCAAGGGGCGCGACTTGGCCGTTCGCAACCGGTTTTGTCGATCATGACGTGGTGAAGTTCACGGAATCGCCAGAAACGGAACTAATGGTTTCGTCCGTACGTCCCCTTCTCGTGCAGTCGGTCGGTCAATGTCGATCAAGTACGGGAAAGGCAGGCAAGGTCCGGGTATGCGTGAGACACCCGATACGGGGCGGAAGCGGATCGATCTGAACGTCGCCCAGGTCGCGGGCAGCGCCCTGGCGGCGGTGGTGGCGGCCAAACTGGCTTCGTACTTCGGGGTGTACGGCACGATCCTCGGCGCCGGCGTGGTCAGCGTCCTCGCCACCTGCGGCGGTTCGGTCTTCCAGCACTTCTTCAAGCGGACCGGGGAGCAGCTGAGGGAGAAGACGGTGGTGGCCGCCCGGCCGCGGGAGCGAGCGGTGCCGGCACCGGGCGAGTTCACCGAGGGCACCGTCTACCGCGCACGGGTGAAGAGCTGGCGCCGCCCGCTGGTCGCCGCCGCCCTGGTCTTCGGAGTGACGATGGCCGGTATCACCGCGTACGAGCTGGTCTCCGGCAACAGCTTCAGCGGCGGCCGGGGCACGACCGTGAGCGACGCCGTCACCGGCCGGCACACGTCCGGCACCCGGTCCGACGACACCCCGGCCCCGTCGGACACCCCGTCCCCTTCCCGCTCACCGGCCGGCGGCGACACGACCCCCAGCACCTCCCCGGCGCCCGGCGGCTCCGCGAGCGGCACGCCGGACACCGGCCCGGGCGGGACCCCGAGCGGCACCCCGGCCACCCCGTCCGCCCCCGCCACCCCGAGCCCCACGCCCAGCGCGCCCGGCGCGTCCACCACTCCTACGCCCCCAGGACCCTCCGCAGATAGTCGTTCCGGAACAGCCGGTCCGGGTCCAGACGGTCCCGCAACGCCGTGAACTCGCCGAAGCGCGGATACACCCGCGAGAAGTACTCGGCGTCCCGCGTGTGCACCTTGCCCCAGTGCGGGCGCCCCTCGTGCGCGGTGAAGATGCGCTCGGCGGCGGTGAAGTACGCCTGGTACGGCGTGCCCCGGAACATGTGCACGGCGATGTAGGCGCTGTCCCGGCCGGAGGCGGTGGACAGGGTGATGTCGTCGGCCGGGGCGGTGCGCACCTCGACCGGGAAGCTGATCCGCAGCCCCGAGCGGTCGACCATGCCGCGCAGCTCGCGCAGGGTCTCCACCAGGGCCGCGCGCGGCACGGCGTACTCCATCTCCACGAACCGCACCCGGCGCGGCGAGGTGAACACCTTGTACGGGATGTCGGTGTACGTCCGCGCGGACAGCGCCCTGCTGGAGATCCGGGCGATGGCCGGGACGGTGGCCGGCGCGGCCCGGCCGGCCCACTGGGCCACCTGGAACACGCCGTTGGACAGGAACTCGTCCTCGAACCAGGCGGCCGCCCGCCCCACCGGCCGCTCGGGACCGGCGCTGCGGTTGTTGCGCTTGGTGGTGGTGTTCCCGGTGTGCGGGAACCAGTAGAACTCGAAGTGCTCGTTCTCCGCCCACAGCTGGTCGAACTCCGCCAGGACCCGTTCCAGGGGCATCGGCTCCTCGCGCGCGGTGAGCAGGAAGAGCGGCTCCACGGCGAAGGTGATCGCGGTGACGACGCCCAGGGCACCGAGACCGATGCGGGCGGCGGCGAAGACCTCCGGGTTCTCCCGCTCGGAGCAGGTGAGCACCGTGCCGTCGGCCGTGACGAGCTCCAGCCCCTTGATCTGGGCGGCGATGGAGCCGGACGCGCGGCCCGTGCCGTGGGTGCCGGTGCTGGTGGCCCCGGAGACGGTCTGCTCCATGATGTCGCCCATGTTGGTGAGCGACAGACCCTCGCGCGCGAGGGCGGCGTTGAGCCTCTTGAGCGGGGTGCCCGCCTCCACCGTGACCGTCATGGACCGCCGGTCGACGGCGCGGATGCCCGTCAGCAGATGAGGGCGTATCAGGACACCGTCGGTGGCGGCGATCGAGGTGAAGGAGTGGCCGGTGCCGACCGCCTTCACCGTCAGCCCGTCCTCCCGGGCCCGGCGCACCGCCGCCGCCAGCTCCTCCACCGAGGCCGGCGCGACCTGCCGGGCGGGCCGCGCGGAGACGTTCCCGCCCCAGTTACGCCAGGTTCCGTACGTCCCGCTCGCTGTGCTGCTCAACGGTGCCTCCCCGCCCCGAGGCCGGCCTGCGCAGCCGGCGGTACCCGAGGAAACCGACCACGACCGCGACGGCCCCGGACACCGCCGGGACCCCGTACCCGGCCCGCGCCCCGGCCGCGTCGATCACCCAGCCGGCCGCGGAGGAGCCGAGCGCGACACCGACCGCCAGGCCGGTGCTCACCCAGGTCATGCCCTCAGTGAGCCGCGCACGAGGTACGTGCTCTTCTATGAGGGACATCGTCGTGATCATCGTCGGCGCGATGGACAGCCCCGCAACGAACAGCGCCACGGCCAGAAGCGGCAGGTTTCCGACCAGTAGGAGGGGGATCATACTCACGGCCATCGCCGCCACGCCCAGCAGCCAGCGGCGTTCCGGTGCCCCGCCGAAGCGCATCAGCCCGAAGACCGCGGCGGCCACACAGGAGCCGGCCGCGTACAGGGCGAGGACCACGCTCGCGGCGCCCTTGTGGCCGCGTTCGTCGGCGAAGGCGACGGTGACCACGTCCACGGCTCCGAAGATCGACCCGGTCGCCACGAAGGTGGCCACCAGCACCCGCAGCCCCGCCGAGCGCAGGGCGCTGCCGCCGTCGTGCCGCTCGCGCGGGTGCGGCGCCGGTTCGGTGGCCTGCTGGGCGGTCAGCCAGAAGACGCCGGCCGCGAGGAAACAGGCCGCCAGCAGCGGCCCCGCCTCCGGGAACCAGGCCGTGGACAGGCCGATGGACAGGATCGGCCCGAAGATGAAGCAGACCTCGTCGACCACCGACTCGAACGAGTAGGCGGTGTGCAGCTGGGGCGTGCCCCGGTACAGCGCCGCCCAGCGGGCCCGGATCATGGCGCCCAGGCTCGGCACCGAGCCGGTTCCGGCGGCGCAGACGAAGAGCACCCAGTCCGGCCACCGGAAGCGGACCGCGCACAGCAGCACGGCCGCCGCCGTCAGGGCCACCAGGGTCGCCGGGCGCAGCACCCGGCGCTGTCCGTGCCGGTCCACCAGGCGGGAGACGCGCGGCCCGATGGCGGCGGCGGACAGCGCGAGGGTGGCCGACAGGGCGCCCGCGAGGCCGTACCGCCCGGTGACCTGGGAGACCATCGTGACCACGCCGATGCCCATCATCGACAGCGGCATCCGGCCGAGGAATCCGGCGGCGGAGAAGGCCTTGGTGCCGGGCGCGGCGAACAAGGCTCTGTAGGGGCTGGGCACGGGGTCTCCGAAGCGGTTCCGTAAGGCGCGAATGGGGTCGATACAGCTTACAAATAAGGCGACCCTGACTGAACCCGTGGCGACCGCCCGGAAAGCGCCAATATGAGCTGTAGGGACAAGGCACACGAAACCGTCCGAACTCGACTCGGCGCCCCGCTGTTTCCCCGCTGTCGGTGCCGGGTGGCAGGATCGACCCCATGCCAGACGCGCTCGATGCCACCCCGTACGACGCCCTGCTCCTGCTCTCCTTCGGCGGCCCCGAAGGCCCGGACGACGTGGTCCCGTTCCTGGAGAACGTCACGCGCGGGCGCGGCATCCCCAGGGAACGCCTCAAGGAAGTGGGGCAGCACTACTTCCTCTTCGGCGGGGTCAGCCCCATCAACGACCAGAACCGCGCCCTGCTCGAGGCCCTGCGCGAGGACTTCGCCGGCCACGGCCTGGACCTGCCCGTCTACTGGGGCAACCGCAACTGGGCGCCGTATCTGACCGACACCCTGCGGGAGATGGTCGCCGACGGCCACCGCCGCATCCTGGTCCTGGCCACCAGCGCCTACGCCTCCTACTCGGGCTGCCGCCAGTACCGGGAGAACCTCGCCGACGCGCTGGCCGCCCTCCGGGCCGAGGGCCTCGAACTGCCCGTGATCGACAAGCTGCGGCACTACTTCAACCACCCGGGCTTCGTCGAGCCCATGACCGACGGCGTGCTGCGCGCCCTGGCCGACCTGCCCGAGGACGTCCGCGCGGGGGCCCACATCGCCTTCACCACCCACTCCATCCCGACCTCCGCCGCCGACACCTCCGGCCCCGTCGAGTCCCACGGCGACGGCGGCGCCTACGTGGCCCAGCACCTGGACGTGGCCCGGCTGATCGCCGACGCCGTCCGCGAGCGCACCGGTGTCGACCACCCCTGGCAGCTCGTCTACCAGTCCCGCTCCGGCGCCCCGCACATCCCGTGGCTGGAGCCCGACATCTGCGACCACCTCGAGGAGCGGCACGCGGCCGGCGTCCCCGCCGTGGTCATGGCCCCCATCGGCTTCGTCTCCGACCACATGGAGGTCCTGTACGACCTCGACACCGAGGCCAAGGCCAAGGCCGAGGAGCTGGGCCTGCCGGTACGCCGCTCGGCGACCGTCGGCGCCGACCCGCGGTTCGCCGCCGCCGTCCGGGAGCTGGTCCTGGAGCGGGCCGCCGTGGAACGCGGCCGGGAGGTCGCCCCCTGCGCCCTCGGCGCCCTCGGCCCGAGCCACGACGTCTGCCCGGTCGGCTGCTGCCCGGCCCGGACCCCGCACCCCGCCGCCGCGGGCGCCGACAGCCCCTACGCGTGAGGAGAGCCGTGACCGACCCCCTGCACCGGGACCTGCTCGCCCTCGCCCGCGAGGCCGCCCACCGGGCCGGCGAATTGCTGCGCGACGGCCGCCCCAGCGACCTGGCGGTGGCCAGGACGAAGTCCAGCCCCGTCGACGTCGTCACCGAGATGGACATCGCGGCCGAGAAGGTGATCACCGACCTGATCTCCGGCCGCCGCCCCGACGACGGCTTCCTCGGCGAGGAGGGTGCCTCGGCCGAGGGCACGAGCGGCGTCCGCTGGGTCATCGACCCGCTGGACGGCACCGTCAACTACCTGTACGGGCTGCCGACCTGGGCGGTCTCCATCGCCGCCGAGCACAACGGCGAGACCGTCGTCGGGGTCGTCGCGGCGCCGATGCGCGGCGAGACGTACCACGCGGTCCGGGGCGGCGGCGCGTGGGCCACCGGCGCGTGGGAGGGCGAGCGGGCGCTCGCCTGCCGGCCCGCGCCCCCGCTGGACCAGGCGCTGGTCTCCACCGGCTTCAACTACGTCGCCGAGGTGCGCGCCCACCAGGCGGAGCTGGCCGCCCGGCTGATCCCGCTGGTGCGGGACATCCGGCGCGGCGGCTCGGCGGCGATCGACCTGTGCGACGTGGCCTGCGGCCGGCTCGACGGGTACTACGAACGGGGTCTGCACCCGTGGGACTTCGCGGCCGGGGACCTCATCGCCCGTGAGGCCGGCGCGCTGACCGGCGGACGGCCGGGAGAGCGGCCCTCGCGGGAGCTGACGGTCGCGGGCACACCGGGGGTCTTCGAGCCCCTCCAGCGGCTGCTGGAGGACTTCGGGGCGTGGCACGACTGACCGGACCGGGTCCGGGGCCGGCCCGTCCGGCGCCCGCACGCGAAGGGACCCCGGCGCTGGATTCGCCGGGGTCCCTTCGCGTGCTCTCGGGGCGGTCAGACGTGTGACGCGCCGACCTCCACACCGTGTTCGGCGGCGAGGCGTCGCAGGTCGTCGAGTTCGGCCTGCTCCACTTCGGCAAGGAAGTCGTCGCCCTCGTCACGGGCCCGCGAAAGGTCGGACTCGGTCGCCCTTATGCGCTGCAGAAGTCCTGAGGTGAAAGCGTCCATGCTGCGCCCCCTCGTCCTGGGTCGTGGGTCGGTGGCACGGGGGTGTGCCGTATGGAAGGGGCGATCACGTCTCTCGCGGGTGCCCAGCGCTGCCCGGCCGGGCGGCGACGGTGCCGGACACCCACGCCCGCTCTGCGAAGCGGAAGGCGGAGTGCCGCATGGTGCTGCGGCACATGCAGAGCGTGATCGCGGGGTGTAAACCCGTCCTCCCCCCGCTCCCCTCCGGGGAAACCTAACCGGCGGAGAAATTCTTGTATTCCCGCCCCGCATCCCCTGTCCCTGCGGTCCCGGAGGCCGCCTTACAGCCGACTTATGGCCGAAAAGGGCAGGATGGGGGCCACACCCCAACGCAGGCCCCTGCCCGCACGCGCCCGCGGCGCGCTACGCGGGTGGACACAGGAAGGACAAGCGACGTGCGCGTACTCGTCGTCGAGGACGAGCAACTGCTCGCCGATGCGGTGGCCACCGGACTGCGCCGGGAGGCCATGGCCGTCGACGTCGTGTACGACGGTGCGGCCGCCCTGGAGCGCATCGGCGTCAACGACTACGACGTGGTCGTCCTCGACCGCGACCTCCCGCTCGTGCACGGCGACGACGTCTGCCGCAGGATCGTGGAGCTGGGCATGCCCACGCGGGTGCTGATGCTCACCGCCTCCGGCGACGTCAGCGACCGGGTCGAGGGGCTGGAGATCGGCGCCGACGACTATCTGCCCAAGCCGTTCGCGTTCAGTGAGCTGATCGCGCGCGTGCGGGCCCTCGGCCGCCGCACCAGCGTGCCCCTGCCGCCGGTCCTGGAGCGCGCCGGCATCAAGCTCGACCCGAACCGCCGCGAGGTCTTCCGCGACGGCAAGGAGGTCCAGCTCGCGCCCAAGGAGTTCGCGGTGCTGGAGGTGCTGATGCGCAGCGAGGGCGCCGTCGTCTCGGCGGAGCAGCTGCTGGAGAAGGCCTGGGACGAGAACACCGACCCGTTCACCAACGTGGTGCGGGTGACGGTGATGACCCTGCGCCGCAAGCTGGGCGAGCCGCCGGTCATCGTCACCGTGCCCGGCTCCGGCTACCGGATCTGATCGCCCGTGGCCGCGACACCCGCGCCGCCCCAGGCGCCGCCGAAGCCCACCTGGGACCCCAGGAGGCCGCAGCCCCCCTTCCCGTGGCTGCGTCCGACCATCCGCATACGGCTGACGCTGCTGTACGGCGGCATGTTCCTGATCGCCGGCATCCTGCTGCTGTCGATCATCTACCTGCTGGCCGCGCAGGCGATCAGCACCGGCAACCAGCCGCTGTTCAAGATCGTCAGCGGTTCGGCGATCAAGGTGACCAGCGACAACTGCCCCGCGGTCACCGCGATCAACTCCGGCCCGGTGCCGCTGTCGGACTTCAACGAGGCCATCGCCCACTGCGTGGACCAGCAGCGCCAGGCGGCCCTGGACAACCTGCTCAGCCGCTCCCTGCTGGCGCTGCTGGGCCTGGCCGTGATCGCCTTCGCATTCGGGTACGCGATGGCCGGCCGGGTGCTGTCCCCGCTCGGCCGGATCACCCGCACCGCCCGCCAGGTGGCCGGCTCGGACCTGTCCCGCCGGATCGAGCTGGACGGGCCGGACGACGAGCTGAAGGAGCTGGCGGACACCTTCGACGACATGCTGGAGCGGCTCCAGCGGGCCTTCACCGCCCAGCAGCGCTTCGTCGGCAACGCCTCGCACGAACTGCGCACCCCGCTCGCGATCAACCGCACGCTCCTCGAGGTGCACCTGTCGGACCCGAACGCGCCGGTGGAGCTCCAGCAGCTCGGCAAGACGCTGCTGGCCACCAACGAGCGCAGCGAACAGCTGGTCGAGGGCCTGCTGCTGCTGGCCCGCAGCGACAACCAGATCGTCGAGCGCAAACCGGTCGACCTGGCCGAGGTCGCCACGCAGGCCATCGACCAGGTGCACGCGGAGGCGGAGGGCAAGGGCGTGACCGTCCGGGGCGAGCGCAAACCGGCCGTGGTCCAGGGCAACGGCGTACTGCTGGAGCGGATCGCGCTGAACCTGGTGCAGAACGCGGTGCGCTACAACGTGGCCGAGCAGGGCTGGGTCGAGGTGAGGACCGAGGCCGAGCACGGGCAGGCGGTGCTGACGGTCACCAACACCGGGCCGGTGGTGCCGGCGTACGAGATCGACAACCTCTTCGAGCCCTTCCGACGGCTGCGCACCGAGCGCACGGGCAGCGACAAGGGCGTGGGCCTCGGCCTGTCCATCGTCCGGTCCGTGGCCCGGGCCCACGGCGGCCACATCCACGCCCGTCCCCGGGAGGGCGGTGGCCTGGAGATGCGTGTCACTCTGCCCATGTGAGAAGGGCGGACACACGCGGGCCGTGTTCGCTCTACGCGGAATTTTCCGGCCGCCGAACAGACGTCTTTTTGTGTGATCAGTCACATGGACGGATTTCCGGCCATGTACCCAGAGTGATCATGAGGATGAGGGGAAAGCCGGGAATGTCCTGGTTTTCAAGGGCTTTGATCACGGGAAGTACACGGAGGGGCGCCTTTGAGGTGCGACATCTGGACCGTGTACGGTCCTCACCGCCATCCAAGCCGATCACTCCTGAGGGGTCGGATTGGGTGTCGATTGAGTAACAGACCTTGATGTGAGGCAAAATCTCCGCTTCAGGTCGGGCACAAGTCCGGCCTCTCACGCGTTACGTGCGCTGGAGACACCGCAGACACCCAGAGGGGGAGAGCGACTATGGCAACCGATTACGACACTCCACGCAAGACCGACGACGACGTCGACTCGGACAGCCTTGAAGAGCTGAAGGCCCGGAGGAACGACAAGTCCACCTCCGCGGTGGACGTCGACGAGTTCGAGGCCGCAGAGGGCCTGGAACTGCCCGGTGCGGACCTCTCGAACGAGGAACTGGCCGTCCGGGTCCTGCCCAAGCAGCAGGACGAGTTCACCTGCATGAGCTGCTTCCTGGTGCACCACCGCAGCCAGCTGGCCCGGGAGAAGAACGGTCAGCCGATCTGCCGCGACTGCGACTGAGGACGGGTCGGCCATGTCTGGCTCGACCCCTCCCCGGAAGCGCCGCTTCCCCCTGGGGAAAGCGGACCAAGGGCCGCTCGGCGGCCCGCACGGCGCGCGTGACGACGAGCGGGGCTCGCCCGGAACGGGAGCCTCGCTCGGACCGGCGGCGGACCGGGACGGCCTCCCGTCGCCCCAGCACCCCGCACCCCTCGCCCGGCGCCGGGCGATGGTGATCCGCGAGAAGGCCCGGGACCTGGCCCGGGAAGGCGTCCACAAGGGCGGCAGCCGGGCCCGGGCGGGCCTCGCGTACCTCGCGGACCGCATCATCGACATCGCCCCGCGTATCCCCGTACGCGACCTCGAGACCCTGCGCCGCCAGTTCCCCGGCCTGGGACCCGAGGAACTGGCCGACAAGCTGGTGGCGGGCGCGGCGGCCGGCACCTCGACGGTCGGCGCCGGAGTCGGGGCGGCGGCGATGCTGCCGGTACCCCCGGCCATGCCGACCGAACTGGCCGCGGAGGTCACCGGGGTCGCCGCCATCGAACTGAAACTGATCGCCGAACTGCACGAGGTCTACGGCACCCGCCCGCCCGGCGGCCTCAAGGCCCGTACCGCCGCGTATCTGTCCTCCTGGTCGGGGGAGCGCGGGATCGACGTGACGCAGCCGTCGTCGTACGACACGGCCCTCGGCGGCCGGATGAAGCGCCAACTGCGCCAGCGGATCATGAAACGGATGGTCCGTAACCTGCCCAACCTGATGCCGTTCCTGGTCGGGGCCGCGGTCGGGGCGGTCGTGAACCGCAGGGAGACCAGAAAGCTCGCCGCCCGCATCCGGGCCGACCTGCGCAAGACCCAGGTGCCCTGGGACGAACTGCCGGAGCTGCCCCCGCTGGAGAAGCCGGCCGAGCCGCTGGAGTTGCCCGAGGCGCCCGACGAGCCCTGACCCGGGCATCGGGCGTGAACCCCCGGCCCGGGGGCCAGGCTGGGCCTTGCGGATCTAGGCGTGGGCCTTGCGCGCCGCGTCGATCGCCGCGGCCAGCTTCTCCGGCTCACGCGTCGACAGGTACAGGTACGGCGTCGGGTCCTCGGGGTCCGTGACCTCCACGCGCAGCGCCGTCGGGATGTAGGCGCGCAGCAGCAGGAAGGCGCGGGTGTCCGCCTTGTACGTCCGCCAGGCACGGGCCTCCTCGGCGTCCAGGATCTCCGCCGCGCCCAGCGCCGACACCGGGAGCTTCGCCTCGCCCGCGATCAGCGAGTCCCCCACGACCCGGATGCGCGGGGAGCCGTAGGCGCTCGCCACCACGGCCGCCGCGGCCGTGCCGCCGACCAGGCCGCCGAGCAGCGGCAGGGTGCCGAACGGCAGCAGGATCAGGGCGAACGAGACGCCCACCAGGAGGCTGATCACCCACCACGAGCGGGGAGCCGTGAGACGTTCTTCGTAGGGGGTGGCGGAGAGCTGCATGAAACCAAGCTTGGCATGGGATCCGCAGCCGGCCGGTGTCGGGGGAGCCGGCGCGAGGCGCCGTCGATCAGGGCGGTGGCGGGTGACGGGAGGGCGGGTAAGGTCTGCGGCTGTGAGTGGTAGTTCCGCAGCCCTTCAGCCCCCCGCCGACGCGGGCAAGCCCCTACGTCACCCCGACGCGCCCGCGCCCGGGGAACTCCTCGGCGCGCACTACGAACACTGTTTCGGCTGCGGCCCCGGCCAGCCGCACGGGCTGCACCTGGAGGCGCGGGCCGGCGAGGGCGTCTCGCTGACCGCCGAGTTCACCGTGCGGCCCGCCCACCAGGGCGCCCCGGGACTCGCGCACGGCGGAGTGCTCGCCACCGCCCTGGACGAGACCCTCGGCTCGCTGAACTGGCTGCTGCGCACCATCGCCGTGACCGGACGGCTGGAGACGGACTTCCTGCGGCCCGTGCCGGTGGGCGCCACACTGTTCCTGGAGGCCGAGGTCACCGCCGTCGCCGGACGCAAGATCTACTCCACCGCCACCGGACGCATCGGCGGCCCGGACGGACCGGTCGCCGTCCGCGCCGACGCCCTCTTCATCGAGGTCAAGGTGGACCACTTCATCGACCACGGCCGCCGGGAGGAGATCCAGGCCGCCATGAACGACCCGGACCAGATCCGGCGCACCCGCGCCTTCGAGGTGAACCCGTGAGCCGCAGCCCCCTCGACGTGCTGATCCGCCGCGTGGACCCCGACGTCCCGCTCCCGGCGTACGAACACCCGGGTGACGCCGGAGCCGATCTGCGCACCACCGAACCCCGCGAGCTGGCGCCCGGGGAGCGTGCCGTCCTGCCCACCGGAGTGTCGATCGCGCTCCCGGAGGGGTACGCGGCCTTCGTGCACCCGCGGTCCGGCCTCGCCGCCCGCTGCGGTGTCGCCCTCGTGAATGCCCCGGGGACGGTTGATGCCGGGTACCGTGGGGAGATCAAGGTGATCGTGGTGAATCTCGACCCGCGCGAGAGCGTGCGGTTCGAGCGCTTCGACCGGATTGCCCAACTGGTCGTCCAGCAGGTCGAGAGGGTCCGCTTCCAGGAGGTCGCGGAACTTCCCGGCTCGGCGCGGGCCGAGGGGGGCTTCGGGTCCACCGGCGGCCATGCCGCGGTGGGCGGCGACAGCGGCACAAGCGGTCAGGCCGCCGTAGGCGGTCCGACGGGTGGGAATCGATACGCTTCGGTCGTATCCGACCGGGAAGGACAGTGACGTGTTCGGACGTCGCAAGAAGAAGGGTGCCGCCGAGGACGCGGCCGGCGAGGCCGAGCAGGTCGTCGACAGCGTCGACACCGAGGCGGACGAGGAGGAGGCCGGAAGCGAGCGCCTCCGGCTGGAGCCCGGGCCCCGGCCCGACGGGCCGTGGGACAGCACCGAGGTGCGCGACCCGGCGGAGGGCCGCGTCGACCTCGGCGGGCTGTTCGTGCCGGGCGTCGACGGCATGGAGCTGCGGGTCGAGGTCGCCGGGGACGCCATCGTCGCCGCGACCGTCGTGCTGCGCGACAGCGCCATCCAGCTCCAGGCCTTCGCCGCGCCGAAGCGCGAGGGCATCTGGGGCGAGGTACGCGAGGAGATCGCGTCCGGCATCACCCAGCAGGGTGGCATCGTCGACGAGGTCGAGGGCCCGCTCGGCTGGGAGCTGCGCGCCCGGGTGCCGGTGCAGCTGCCCGACGGCACCGGCGGTTTCCAGGTCGTCCGGTTCGTCGGCGTGGACGGCCCGCGCTGGTTCCTGCGCGGTGTGATCTCCGGGCAGGGCGCGGTCCAGCCCGAGGCCGCCGGGCTGCTGGAGCAGATCTTCCGCGACACGGTCGTGGTCCGCGGCGAGGGCCCGATGGCCCCGCGCGACCCGATCGTCCTCAAGCTGCCGAACGACGCGCAGATGGTGCCCGAGGGCGTCCAGCAGGAGGAGGGCTCGCGCTTCTCCGGCGGGATGGGGCAGCTGCAGCGGGGCCCGGAGATCACGGAAGTCCGCTAGACGCTCCGCTGGGTTCAGCAGGTTTGTACGGGCCGTGCCTTCGAAGGGCGCGGCCCGTTTTTTGCGGGGGCGCGCCGTCCGGGATGCCTGTCCGTTGCCGGGTGCGGCGCCGTTGTGGTCGCTCGCGCAGTTCCCCGCGCCCCTTCGGGTGCGCTGTCGTCAGGGTTGCGTCAAAGTTGCCCCCCGCTCGTCCCTCCGGGCCTGATCGGCCCGCCGGGCGGCCGTAAGGTCGACGCTGCGCAGGTTTCGGGCACGGAAAGACAATGTGGGCATGGGACGCGGCACGCTTCGGATCTACCTCGGTGCGGCACCGGGCGTGGGCAAGACCTACGCCATGCTCGCCGAGGCGCACCGCCGTACCGAGCGGGGAACGGACTGCGTGGTCGCGTTCGTCGAGCACCACGGCCGGCCGCGCACCGAGGTGCTGCTGCACGGGCTGGAGCAGGTGGCGCGCGGCCGGCTGGAGTACCGGGGTGCCGTCTTCGAGGAGATGGACGTGGACGCCGTGCTGCGGCGGGCCCCCGCCGTCGCCCTCGTGGACGAGCTGGCCCACACCAACGTCCCCGGCTCCCGCAACGCCAAGCGCTGGCAGGACGTGGAAGAGTTGCTGGCCGCCGGCATCGACGTCGTCTCCACCGTCAACATCCAGCACCTGGAATCACTCGGCGACGTCGTGGAGTCGATCACCGGGGTGCGCCAGCGCGAGACCGTCCCCGACGAGGTCGTGCGCCGGGCCGGCCAGATCGAGCTGGTCGACATGTCCCCGCAGGCGCTGCGCCGCCGCATGGCGCACGGCAACATCTACGCGCCGGACAAGGTCGACGCCGCCCTGTCCAACTACTTCCGGCCCGGCAACCTGACCGCCCTGCGCGAGCTGGCGCTGCTGTGGGTGGCCGACCGGGCCGACGAGTACCTGACCCAGTACCGCAGCGCCCACCGGGTCTCGGCGATATGGGGCTCCCGGGAGCGGATCGTGGTGGGCCTGACCGGCGGCCCCGAGGGACGTACGCTCATCCGCCGGGCCGCCCGGCTCGCCGAGAAGGGCGCCGGCGGGGAGGTCATGGCCGTCTACATCGCCCGCAGCGACGGGCTGACCTCGGCCTCCCCGAAGGAGCTGGCCGTCCAGCGCACCCTGGTGGAGGACCTTGGCGGAACGTTCCACCATGTGGTCGGCGACGACATACCGGCCGCCCTTCTCGACTTCGCGCGCGGGGTGAACGCCACCCAGATCGTGCTGGGCTCCTCCCGCCGCAAGACCTGGCAGTACGTCTTCGGGCCCGGCGTCGGCGCCACGGTCGCCCGGGACTCCGGGCCCGACCTGGACGTGCACATCGTGACCCACGAGGAGGCCGCCAAGGGCCGGGGACTGCCCGTGGCCCGCGGCGGCCGGCTCGGGCGGGCCCGGATCCTGTGGGGCTGGGCGGTCGGGCTGGCCGGCCCGGTCGTGCTCGCGCTCGGCCTGAACACCGCCGGCCTCGGCCTCGCCAACGACATGCTGCTGTTCCTGGCCGTCACCGTCGCCGCGGCCCTGCTCGGCGGCCTGCTGCCCGCGCTGGCCTCGGCGGCCTTCGGCTCGCTGCTGCTGAACTACTTCTACACCCCGCCGCTGCACCGGCTGACCGTCGCCGACCCCAAGAACATCGTCGCCATCGCGATCTTCTTCGGGGTCGGCATGGCGGTCTCCTCGGTGGTCGACCTCGCCGCCCGGCGCACCGACCAGGCGGCCCGGCTGCGCGCCGAGTCGGAGATCCTCTCCTTCCTCGCCGGCAGCGTGCTGCGCGGCGAGACCAGCCTGGAGGAGCTGCTGGAGCGGGTCCGCGAGACCTTCGCCATGGAGTCGGCCGCCCTGCTGGAGCGGGAGAGCGACGTGGCACCCTGGACCTGCGCCGGCCGGGCCGGCTTCGGACCGCCGCTGGAGCGCCCCGAGGACGCCGACGTGGACATGCCCGTGGGCGACCACATGGCGCTCGCGCTCACCGGCCGGGTGCTGCCCGCCGCGGACCGCCGGGTGCTGGCCGCCTTCGCCGCCCAGGCGGCCGTGGTCCTCGAGCGCCGGCGCCTCCAGGAGGAGGCCGACCGGGCCCGCGCGCTCGCCGAGGGGAACCGCATCCGCACCGCCCTGCTGGCCGCCGTCAGCCACGATCTGCGCACCCCGCTGGCCGGCATCAAGGCCGCCGTGTCCTCCCTGCGCTCCGACGACGTGGCCTGGTCCGAGGAGGACCGGGCGGAGCTGCTGGAGGGCATCGAGGAGGGCGCCGACCGGCTCGACCACCTCGTGGGCAACCTCCTCGACATGTCCCGCCTCCAGACCGGCACGGTGACGCCGCTGATCCGCGAGATCGACGTCGACGAGGTCGTGCCGATGGCCCTGGGCGGCGTGCCCGAGGACAGCGTCGGCCTCGACGTGCCCGAGACGCTGCCGATGGTCGCGGTGGACCCCGGGCTGCTGGAGCGGTCGGTGGCCAACCTGGTCGAGAACGCCGTCAAGTACAGTCCCCCCGGGCGGCGCGTCCTGGTGACCGCCAGCGCCATCGCCGACCGGGTCGAGGTGCGCGTGGTGGACCGCGGGCCCGGCGTGCCGGACGACGCCAAGGAGCGCATCTTCGAGCCCTTCCAGCGCTACGGCGACGCTCCGCGCGGGGTCGGCGTCGGGCTCGGCCTCGCGGTCGCCCGGGGCTTCGCCGAGGCCATGGGCGGCACCCTCACCGCGGAGGACACGCCGGGCGGCGGGCTCACCATGGTGCTGAGCCTGCGCGCGGCCGGACCGCGCCCCGAGCCGCTCCCCGCCGGGGAGTCCCGTACCGAACCGGAAAGGCACACCATATGACCCGGGTGCTCGTGGTCGACGACGAGCCGCAGATCGTGCGCGCCCTCGTGATCAACCTCAAGGCACGCGCGTACGAGGTGGACGCGGCCCCCGACGGCAGGACCGCGCTCGACCTCGCCGCCTCCCGCCGCCCCGACGTGGTCGTCCTCGACCTGGGCCTGCCCGACATGGACGGCGTGGAGGTCATCAGGGGCCTGCGCGGCTGGACCCGGGTGCCGATCCTGGTGCTGTCCGCCCGGCACTCCTCCGACGAGAAGGTGGAGGCCCTGGACGCGGGCGCCGACGACTACGTGACCAAGCCGTTCGGCATGGACGAACTGCTGGCCCGGCTGCGGGCCGCGGTGCGCCGGGCCGAGCCGGCCGGGCCCGGCGACGACGACCTGACGACCGTGGAGACCGAGGGCTTCACCGTCGACCTCGCCGCGAAGAAGGTCCACCGCGACGGCAAGGACGTCCGGCTCACCCCGACCGAGTGGCACCTGCTGGAGGTGCTGGTGCGCAACACCGGGCGCCTCGTCGGCCAGAAGCAGCTGCTCCAGGAGGTGTGGGGGCCGTCGTACGGCACCGAGACCAACTACCTGCGGGTGTACATGGCCCAGCTGCGGCGCAAGCTGGAGGCCGATCCCTCGCACCCGAGGCACTTCATCACCGAGCCGGGCATGGGGTACCGGTTCGAGAAGTGAGCCGGCGGGCGCTCCCAGCGCCCTGTCAGCCCTGCCGGCCACCCCGGTACGCTTCACATATGACTGCTGTTCCTCGTTCCGAAAAGCCGGCCGGCCGGTTCCGGCGCATGCTCGACCGGCTCTCCTCGTCGCAGGAGGACCTGGAGTCCGAGGAACTGCGCGAGGACGCCGAGACGGCGGGCTGCATCAAGATAGGCGACTGCCACGACCGGCAGATCGTCACCGTAACTGGTACCTTGCGCACGGTCACCCTGCGCCCGCGTGCCGGAGTGCCGGCCCTGGAGGCCGAACTCTTCGACGGCTCCGCCGCGCTGGACGTCGTGTGGCTCGGCAGGCGCTCCATCGTCGGGATCGAACCGGGGCGCAAGCTGATCGCATCGGGCCGGATCTCGATGAGCCGGGGCCGCCGCGTGCTGTTCAACCCGAAATACGAACTGCGACCCCTCGGACGGGAGTAGCCGGTGACGTCCCTCGACAAGCCGACCGAAGACACCGACCAGACTCAGCCCCAAGACGCCCGCGCGGTGACCGAGGCGGCGCTCTTCGAGGCCTTCGGCGGGGTCCGCGGCATGGTCGAGACGGTCGTGCCGGGCCTGCTCTTCGTCACGGTCTTCACGATCAACAAGAACCTGAACCTGTCCGCGATCGCCGCCCTGGCGGTGTCCGTGGTGCTGGTCGTGGTCCGGCTGGTCATGCGGGACACCGTCAAGCACGCCTTCAGCGGGGTCTTCGGCGTGGCCTTCGGCGTCGCCTTCGCGAAATTCACCGGCGACGCCAAGGACTTCTACCTTCCCGGCATGCTGTACACGCTGGGCCTGGCGGTGGCGTACATCGTCACCACCCTCGCCGGAGTGCCCCTGATCGGCCTCATCCTGGGTCCGGTCTTCAAGGAGAACCTCTCCTGGCGCACCCGCAACCCGGGCCGCAAGAAGGCGTACACCAAGGCCAGCTGGGCCTGGGGCCTGATCCTGCTCGCCAAGTGCGCGATCCTCTTCCCGCTGTACTGGTGGGCCGACACCACCCAGCTCGGCTGGGTCCTGGTCGCCCTGAAGATCCCGCCGTTCCTGCTCGCGGTCTGGCTGACCTGGGTCTTCCTGGCGAAGGCCCCCGCACCCATCGACGTCTTCGCGGAGATGGAGGCGCAAGAGAAGGCAGAGAAGGCCGAGAAGGAGCGCAAGGCCGCCCTGGTCGCCGAGACCGGTGAGCCCGACGGGGGGCGGCACCGCCGGGGGGCGTGAGCGGCCGTCGTACGACGGGAAAGGGCGCCCTTGTCACCAAGGGCGCCCTTCCGCGTGTCCGGGCTCAGTCCTCGCGCCGCACCGAGAGCAGCTCCTCCAGCTGCTCCTCCCGGGCCTGGGCGGCCACGAACAGCAGCTCGTCGCCCGGCTCCAGGGAGTCCTCCTTGGAGGGGGTCAGCACCCGGGTACCGCGGATGATCGTGACCAGGGAGGTGTCCTGCGGCCACTCCACGTCCCCCACCTGGGTGCCGGCCAGGGCCGACTCCTCGGGCAGGGTCAGCTCCACCAGGTTGGCGTCGCCGTGGCTGAAGCGCAGCAGCCGGACCAGGTCACCGACGCTCACCGCCTCCTCGACCAGCGCGGACATCAGCCGCGGGGTGGAGACGGCCACGTCCACGCCCCAGGCCTCGTTGAACAGCCACTCGTTCTTGGGGTTGTTCACCCGGGCGACGACGCGCGGGACGCCGTACTCCGTCTTCGCGAGCAGCGAGACGACCAGGTTCACCTTGTCGTCGCCGGTCGCGGCGATCACGACGTTGCAGCGCTGGAGCGCCGCCTCGTCCAGGGAGGTGATCTCGCAGGCGTCGGCGAGCAGCCACTCCGCCTGCGGGACGCGCTCGACCGAGATGGCGGTCGGCGCCTTGTCGATCAGCAGGACCTCGTGGCCGTTCTCCAGCAACTCGCCCGCGATCGAGCGGCCGACCGCGCCGGCCCCGGCAATGGCGACCCTCATCAGTGACCGCCCTCCTCTTCCGGGCCACCGGCGAACGCCGCCTCGACCTCGTCCACGTCGTCCGTCCGCATCATCACGTGCACGAGGTCGCCCTCCTGCAGCACCGTCTGGGAGGTGGGCAGGATCGCCTCGCCCAGCCGGGTCAGGAACGCCACCCGGACGCCCGTCTCCTCCTGCAACTTGCTGATCTTGTGGCCGACCCACTTCGGGGAGGCGTGCACCTCGGCGAGCTGCACCCCGCCGGTGGGGTCGCGCCACAGCGGCTCGGCGCCCGAGGGCAGCAGCCGGCGCAGCATCTGGTCGGCGGTCCAGCGGACCGTGGCCACGGTGGGGATGCCCAGGCGCTGGTAGACCTCGGCGCGCCGGGGGTCGTAGATGCGGGCCGCCACGTTCTCCACGCCGAACATCTCGCGGGCCACCCGGGCGGAGATGATGTTGGAGTTGTCACCGCTGGAGACCGCGGCGAAGGCGCCGGCCTCCTCGATGCCCGCCTCGCGCAGGGTGTCCTGGTCGAAGCCGACGCCGGTGACCCGGCGGCCCCCGAAGCCCGGGCCCAGCCGGCGGAAGGCGGTGGGGTCCTGGTCGATCACGGCGACCGTGTGGCCCTGTTGCTCCAGGGTCTGGGCAAGCGCGGAACCCACTCGTCCGCAGCCCATGATGACGATGTGCACGACCGTCCTTCCGGTGTCCAAAAGTTACTGCTCAAGGATCAGGGTCTCAGACCCGGCCCCGAAGCCGCACACGGGCGCCACACGCTCCCGTACGCCCCGCCCGGAGCGGCGCGAGCCGCCGGGTGGCGATCCGGCGAGTGATCCTGCGCACGCCGCACCGGGTCAGGATTCCGAGGCCGGACGGCACGGGCCGCGCCCCGCGCGGCACCGCGGGCGCGGGTGGCCGGCCCCCCGGGCACGACGGCAGACGGCGTTTGCCTCCCCGGCACAGCGGGCACCCACCACCACGGATTCCGAAGTTCCGTGTGCCGCCGCATTCCCTCGTGAGGCAGATGCAGCACGCCGGGTGGGCGGGTGCCAGTGGGAAGGCTTACGATCCTCTCTCGTGTCCAAACTGACCGACGTGCCCAAACGGATTCTGATCGGGCGCGCACTGCGCAGTGACCGGCTGGGTGAGACCCTCCTGCCGAAGCGCATCGCACTCCCCGTCTTCGCCTCCGACCCGCTGTCCTCCGTCGCCTACGCGCCGGGGGAGGTCCTGCTGGTCCTGTCCATCGCGGGCGTGTCGGCGTACCACTTCAGCCCCTGGATCGCCGTCGCGGTCGTCGTGCTGATGTTCACCGTGGTCGCCTCCTACCGGCAGAACGTGCACGCCTACCCGAGCGGCGGCGGCGACTACGAGGTCGCCACCACCAACCTCGGCCCCCAGGCCGGCCTCACCGTGGCCAGCGCCCTGCTGGTGGACTACGTCCTGACCGTCGCCGTCTCCATCTCCTCCGGCATCGAGAACCTCGGCTCCGCGGTCCCCTTCGTGGTCGAGCACAAGGTGCTCTGCGCCGCCGCCGTCATCGTGCTGCTGACGCTGATGAACCTGCGCGGCGTGAAGGAGTCCGGCAAACTCTTCGCGATCCCGACGTACGTGTTCGTCGGCGGCGTCTTCATCATGATCCTCTGGGGCGCCTTCCGGGGCCTGGTCCTCGGCGACACCATGCGCGCCCCCACGGCCGACTACCACATCAAGGCCGAGCACCAGGGCCTCGCCGGCTTCGCGCTGGTCTTCCTGCTGCTGCGCGCCTTCTCCTCCGGCTGCGCGGCCCTCACCGGCGTCGAGGCGATCTCCAACGGCGTCCCGGCCTTCCGCAAGCCCAAGTCGAAGAACGCGGCCACCACGCTCGCGATGATGGGCCTGCTCGCCGTCACCATGTTCTGCGGCATCATCGCCCTCGCGATGACGACCAAGGTCCGCATGGCCGAGACCCCGGCCACCGACCTGCTGCACCACGGAGTCCCGGTCGGCTCCGACTACGTCCAGAACCCGGTCATCTCGCAGGTCGCCGAGGCGGTCTTCGGCAAGGGCAGCTTCCTGTTCGTCCTGCTCGCCGCCGCCACCGCGCTGGTGCTGTTCCTGGCCGCCAACACGGCCTACAACGGCTTCCCGCTGCTCGGCTCGATCCTCGCCCAGGACCGCTACCTGCCGCGCCAGCTGCACACCCGCGGCGACCGGCTCGCCTTCTCCAACGGCATCGTCCTGCTCGCCGGCGCGGCCATGCTGCTGGTGTTCATCTACGGCGCCGACTCCACCCGGCTGATCCAGCTGTACATCGTCGGCGTGTTCGTGTCCTTCACGCTCAGCCAGACCGGCATGGTCCGGCACTGGAACCGGCACCTCGCCGCCGAGAAGGACCCCGCCAAGCGCAGCCACATGGTCCGCTCCCGCGCGATCAACGCGTTCGGCGCCTTCTTCACCGGCCTGGTGCTGGTCGTCGTGCTGGTCACCAAGTTCACCCACGGCGCCTGGGTGGCCCTGCTCGGCATGTGCATCTTCTACGCGACGATGACCGCGATCCGGAAGCACTACGACCGGGTGGCCGAGGAGATCGCCGCGCCCGAGGGCCCGAGCGACGACCTGGTCCGCCCCTCCCGCGTCCACTCCGTCGTCCTCATCTCCAAGATCCACCGGCCCACGCTGCGCGCCCTCGCCTACGCCAAGCTGATGCGCTCGGACACCCTGGAGGCGCTGACCGTCAACGTCGACCCGGCCGAGACCAAGGCGCTGCGCGAGGAGTGGGAACGGCGCGGGATCGACGTCCCGCTGAAGGTGCTGGACTCGCCGTACCGGGAGATCACCCGCCCGGTGATCGAGTACGTCAAGAGCCTGCGCAAGGAGTCGCCGCGCGACGCGATCTCCGTGATCATCCCCGAGTACGTGGTCGGCCACTGGTACGAGCACCTGCTGCACAACCAGAGCGCCCTGCGCCTGAAGGGCCGCCTGCTCTTCACGCCCGGCGTGATGGTCACCTCCGTCCCCTATCAGCTCGCCTCCTCCGAGGTCGCCCGGGCCCGCGCCCGCAAGCGGCAGGAGTGGAACGCCCCGGGCGCCGTCCGCCGCGGCCCGGCCGTGGAACGGACCAAGGAGCCGTCGGGGCCGTCGGGGCTGTCGGGGGCGTCGGGGTCTTCGGGGTCTTCGGGGTCTTCGGGCAAGGGCTGAGGCGGGATCGGGGCGGGCGGGGAAGGCCGTAGACTGGTGGGCTGAGCGCCCGCCGGCCCCGTCCCTCTGTCCCTCCCCTCTCTCTCTTCGTCTTCTCTCTTCGATCTGGAGTCGTCCCACCATGCAGGCAGAACCGACCAAGTCTCCGGTGTCTCTGGTGGGTGAGGAGTACGAGGTCGAGATCGGCCCCGTCGCCCACGGCGGCCACTGCATCGCCCGTACCGCCGAGGGGCAGGTGCTGTTCGTCCGGCACGCGCTGCCCGGCGAGCGGGTGGTGGCCCGGGTCACCGAGGGCGAGGAAGGCGCGCGTTTCCTGCGCGCGGACGCCGTACGGATCCTGGAGCCGTCCAAGGACCGCATCGAGGCGCCCTGCCCCTTCGCCGGCCCCGGCCGCTGCGGCGGCTGCGACTGGCAGCACGCCAAGCCGGGCGCCCAGCGCCGCCTCAAGGCCGACGTGATCGCCGAACAGCTCCAGCGGCTGGCCGGCCTCACCCCCGAGGAGGCCGGCTGGGACGGCACGGTGGTCCCGGCCGAGGGCGACAAGCTGCCCGCCGGCCAGGTCCCGCAGTGGCGCACCCGGGTGCAGTACGCCGTCGACGCCGAGGGCCACGCCGGACTGCGCCGGCACCGCTCGCACGAGGTCGAGCGCATCGACCACTGCATGATCGCCGCGGCGGGCGTGAGCGAGCTGGGCATCGAGAAGCGGGACTGGACCGGCATGGAGTCGGTCGAGGCGATCGCGGCGACCGGCTCGCAGGACCGCCAGGTGGTCCTCACCCCGCGCCCCGGTGCCCGGCTGCCGCTGGTGGAACTGGACCGGCCGGTGTCGGTCCTGCGGGTGGACGAGAAGTCCGGCGGTGTGCACCGCGTCCACGGCCGCCCCTTCGTCCGCGAACGCGCGGACGGCCGCACGCACCGGGTCGGTGGCGGCGGCTTCTGGCAGGTCCACCCGAAGGCGGCGGACACGCTGGTCACGGCGGTGATGCAGGGCCTGCTGCCGCGCAAGGGCGACATGGCCCTGGACCTCTACTGCGGCGTCGGCCTGTTCGCCGGCGCCCTCGCCGACCGCCTCGGCGAGCAGGGCGCCGTCCTCGGCATCGAGTCCGGCAGGCGGGCGGTGGAGGACGCGCGGCACAACCTGGCCGACTTCCCGCGGGTCCGCGTCGAGCAGGGCAAGGTCGAGTCGGTCCTGCCGCGCACCGGCATCACGGAGGTCGACCTCATCGTCCTCGACCCCCCGAGGGCGGGCGCGGGCCGCCAGACGGTGGCCCACCTCTCCACCCTCGGCGCCCGCCGCATCGCCTACGTCGCCTGCGACCCCGCCGCCCTGGCCCGCGACCTGGCCTACTTCCGGGAGGGCGGATACCGGGTGCGGACGCTGCGGGCGTTCGATCTGTTTCCGATGACGCATCATGTCGAGTGTGTCGCGATCCTTGAGCCTGCCGAGAAGGGCCGCTGACCTGCCGTTTCGCATTTCAGGGGGTCAGCTCGGTCCTTTTCGCTCGCGGAATGCGCCGACTGAGGGTCGCTTGTGCAGAACGCTCTGAGCTGTAGGTTCAGGGGTCGGCGTGGGTCTCGCGGCGACGTGGCGATGCGCGATGCAGAATTTCTGACGCTCGGATGACGCTCGAATATCGGAAGCCTCAACCTCGGACCTCTCCGGCCCTGGGCCGCAGACCGGGGCCGTCGGCGCGGGGCAAGGCGGCTGGTATCACCTCGCCGCTCAGATACCAGTCCGGTATCATTCCTGTATGGCGATGACACTCCGACTCCCCGAAGACCTTGACGCGAAGCTCACCGAGCGGGCTCGTCGGGAGGGTCGCAGCAAGCAGGAACTTGCCATCGAGGCCATCCGTGACGCCCAGCACCGGGCCGAGCTGAAGGTCGATGACGTCCTGGCCGAGCTGATGGACAGCGATGCGGAGATCCTGGACTACCTGAAGTGATCCAAGTGCGCTACATCCATATCGACGAGGTCCTGGCCATCGCTCGCACGGTCAACGATACCGAGCACACCGTGCGTGACATGGGACTTTTGGTGTCAGCGATCGAACGGCCCCGAACGAACGTGTTCGGGGCCGAGCTGTATCCCACGCTGCACGAGAAGGCGGCGGCACTGCTGCACTCCGTCGCTCGCAATCACGCGCTGATCGACGGCAACAAGCGCACCGCCTGGCTTGCCATGCGTGTCTTCCTGCGGTTCAACGGCGTCAGCGCCAGTACCGCCCCGCCACCCGTTTCCGTGGCTGGCCCGTTCGTCGAGGAAGTCGCGCAGGACAACATCGATGTACCGGCTATTGCCAAGCGCCTGTCGGCCTGGTTCGCCGTTTCCTGACATTCGACGTCGTGGGTACGGACGGAATGCGGTTCTGGGAGCGGTGCTGGCTCCTGGCAGTCCGCCGGGGGACTGGCCCGTTCGTTCAGCGGGTGGATTCGTGAATTTTCGCGAGACGGGGCAGCGGGTCCGCTCGGCGCGAGAATGGCGTCCCACGCGCCTTCCCCTTTGGGCGGCAGGCAAGGTTCACATTGAGCCTTTTCCAACCTCATGCCGAGGCGTGATGAAGGGCGAGGACGGCCTGGACGATCGCGGTGATGCGGTTGGTGCTGCAGCGGAGCTTTCGTAGGAGGCGCCAGCCTTTCAGCGTGGCCATGGTCTGCTCGCCGAGGCACCGGATCTTGGCGTGTGTGCTGTTGCGCCGGCGCGGCCACCGCTCGATGCGGCGACCGCGGAAGGGTACTCGGACGGAACCACCGGCACCTTGACACGCCTTGTCGGCCCAGCACTTGAGGCCGGCGTCGGTGAGCGCGTCGACGATGCCGTGGGTGCGGGCGGCGGTCAGGTCGTGGGTCGGTCCGGGCAGGGCCGGTGAGGCCCACAGCAACCGCCCGAAGGGATCGGTGAGGGCCTGGACGTTCATGCCGTGACGTTTGTGTCTGCCCGAGTGGTACGGGGTGTCGGCGGCGATCCGGTCGATTGGTGGCAGGGTGCCGTCCAGGATCACGAACGCCTTGGTCCGGGCGGTGTCCATCGCCTCGGCCGGGGTGGGTGCGAGGGCGGCCGGCACATCGACGGCCTCGCGTATGCAGCGGATGTAGCGGTACACGGTCGCGACGCCGATTCCGAACCCGGCGGCGGGCTGGGCGTAGGTGTCACCGCATCGCGGACGGGCCAGGGCGAGGAGATCCTCACGGTTGGCGGTCAGCCGACGCCATCGGGTGCCGATCTCCCCTCGCCGGGCAGCGAGTCGTCCCGTCAGGCACCGCAGGGTGCGACTGGACAGGTCGATCGGCGACGGGTGGACAAGCACGCGAAGCTCCTGGTGGCTGCGGGCGATCTTGGTCGAGAACCCGTCCACCAGGAGCTTCGTCGTTCCACCGATCTGTCCGACACGCGGCCAGCACCGTCAGGCTGGAAAAGGCTCAGCGCTGGCCTGGCCTGCGCAACGGTGCACTGGACCGCGACATGCTCGGCTTCGGGGCCGAACCCGCCCAGCGGCACACGCTCTACGGCCACGACCTGCGGGTGCTGCTCGTACGGGACGCCAACGCCCGGGGTGAAGTGGCGGAGTGGTACGCCCACGACACCGAGGACGGGGTCGGCTTCGCCGAGGGTGTGTGGGGGACGGCGGATTCGGAGGGCCGTGTCTTCGCGAGTACGGCCTCGAAGCCGCACACGGTGGCGAAACTGCCGAAGGGGCTCATGAAACTGGTGCCCACGGCACAGGGCCGGACAGTGCCCGGGAAGACCGCGTGGAACCCCGGGCAACTGGAGATCACCGTGCTCGGCTGTCTGTCGGAGAAGGCGCTGACGGACTCGGGGCGTGCGGGTGACCCGCCCGACCGGCCGGCGGAGTGGGCGACGCTCGCGCACCAACTGCGTTACCACGACGACTACCCGCCGCTCGCCCGGCCTCTCCCGCTGCACTTGGCGCGTCTCGCCGGTGAGTACGTGCTTCCGGTGGCCGGAACGAAGCAAGCGGGGAGTACGTCATCCGCTTCCTGAGCGAGGTGCCGCCTGAATGGGGCGTCCAGACGATCGACGCTGATATGGATCAATGCTTCCCTCGTGTGAGCGCCGAAGCCTGGACCTGACCATGGGGACGGTGTCTGGTGCCCCCGGGGAAGGCGGGCTGCTTCCTCCATGTCCCGCGGCAGGAGTGGCGCAGCCTGGCGCACTCGTTCCAGGCTGCATGGCAGCGCGCCGTGGTCCACCACGATTCGGCAATGACCGGTTCTCTTGCTGAATCTCCCGCGTGGCCGGAAAGGCTCGTTCAGGTGTTCCGCACGCTTAAAGTCACTCTTCCTGACGCAGGCATGATGAAAGTCTTCTCGTAGCCGACGGGGGCGGGGTTGAGCGAGGGAACGGCGCTGCCGTATCCAGTGAAGGATCTGGTGACCGCGGCGCGCCTGGAGGTCGCCGCGGAGCTGCGCGGCGACGGGAAGGACGGCACCAAGGTCTCCCTTTCGGCGGGGCGTAGAACAGCTCGGGCCGACGGTAGGCACGAGTACGTGTTCGACTGCAGGAAATGGTCGGACGCGCTCGACGGCAAGCCGGCGCTCGTGCGCCCCTCCCGTTCCACCGGCCCTTGGTCGCCGGCCGAGGTCTCCCGCATGCCCGAGGGCAAAGTGCGCGTCGTCACCGAGGCGGACCTCGGGGCGGCACCGGCCCACGTGCAGATACGGGAGGACGACGCGGCCGCCTGGCGGGTGCTCGCGGAGCGCCTCGAATCCGTGGGGCAGCCGAACCACCCCGTCCGCCCGGCCAGCGCGGGGTGGGCCCTGGGGCAGGGCGCCCCCCGCCTGGGCAGGAGCGGCGCCGCCACCGCCCAGTGGGTCGCGGGCTGGAACTCGCTCAAGCTCAACCCACGGCAGCGCCAGGCCGTCGAGCAGGCCCTCGCCAGCGACGTACTGTTCCTCTGGGGACCGCCCGGCACGGGCAAGACCGACGTGGTCGGACACATCGTCGAGGGGTGCTACCGCCAGGGCCACTCGGTCCTCTTCCTCGCCCCGACCAAGGTTGCCGTGGATCAGGCCTTGGAGCGTATCTGCGAACTGCTGTCGGCCGAGCAGGGGTTCGACGAAGGCCTTGTGCAACGCGCCGGTGAGATCACGGTGGCCTCGCTGCGCGACAAGTACGGCGACAAGGTGGATCCGGAACGCATCGCCACGGCCCTGGGCGCCCGCATCGAGCGATCCCTCACCCAGCTCGCCACGGCTCTGCGGGAAACCCATGCGGGCATCGCCCTCCACGACAAGGTGGACGGTCTCCGTGCGGATCTCGCCAAGGCCCGGCAGAGCCGCAGCAGCGCGAGCCAGGAGCTGGCAGCACAGGTCGACGCGCGGAACGCCGCTCTCGGCGTGGTCCGAGCGGAAGAAGATCTCATCAGGAAGATCGGGACGCCGGGCGGCATGTTCGCGGGCCGCAAGCAGGCGAAGCTCGACGAGGCGCAGGGTCGCCTGCGCCAGGCCCGCGCCGCCGCCGAACGCGCGGTCGGGGCACAGGCCGCCGCGGAACAGCAGGCGCGCCTGGCCGGCAAGGAGGTCGAGGCCATCGAGCAGGAACTGGCGGCGCAGCGGCCGAGGCTCACCACTCTGCCGGCCCGCCCGGCCCTGGTCTCGCAGGCCGAGCACCTCCGTCAGCAGATCGGTGAGCTGGAGGAGCAGCGCCGGAAGATCGCCGACACCGTGCGTGCGAAGTGCCGCGTGCTCGGGGCCACGGTCACCAAGGCGGTGCAAACCCGCAAACTCCTCGACCGGATCGACGTCGTGGTCGTCGACGAGGCCGGGATGGTCGATCTGCCGTCCGCCTGGTACGTGGCCGGTCTGGCGGGCAAGCGGCTCGTGGTCGCCGGCGACTTCCGCCAGCTGCCCGCGGTGACGAAGGGCGACGGCGACCGCAAGGCCACACCGGAAGACCGCGAGCACGCGCGGCAGTGGACGGCCCGGGACGTCTTCCACGCCGCCGGACTCGTCAGCCAGGGTGGTTCCGTGGTGCCGGACGCCCGCCTCGTCGCACTCGACACCCAGTACCGCATGCGCGGTGCCATCTGCGACCTCGTGAACACGGTGGCGTACCCGGACGCGCCCCTCAGGACCGGCCGCGGCGACGACTCCCGCATCCCGTTCAACGGGCTCGTCGACGCGCCGCTCATCCTCATCGACACCTCCGCCCAGCGCATACCGGGCCGCGATCACCAGACCAACACCGTCCACGAGGCCGCCGTGCACGAACTCGTCCGGGGGCTCCAGTACGAGGGTGTGCTGCCCGGACGCAAGTGGCAGGACGTGCCTGCCGGGGAACGAGCCACCGACCGGCTCGCCGTGATCGCCCCCTACCGCAAACAGGTGCAGGCACTCGACAGCAGCCTCCGCTACCGATTCGGCCAGGAGTACGAGGGCCTGGTCGATACGGTGCACCGCTTCCAGGGCAGCCAGCGGCCCATCGTCATCGTCGACACCACGGCGGGAGCCGGCAGGCAACCCGGCTACTTCTACCAAGGGACCGGGCTGTCCTCCCACACCTGCCGCCTGCTCAACGTCGCCCTCAGCCGGGCCCAGGACCACCTCGTCGTCATCGCGGACGTCGAGCACCTGCGGGAGCACCTGCCCGTGACGAGCGAGGCCCGCCGGATGCTCGACCACCTGCAGGCGCACGCCCAGTGCGTCTCCGTCGACCAGCTCATCCCCGTGCGCGACGCCGCTCAACTCGCCGCACTGACCGAGGAGGAACTCGCCCGACCGGCCTTCTTCCCCGCGGATGAGGTGCCCAGGGCCGTGAGCTGGGACATCGACCGGGCCACACGCAGCATCGAGGTCTACTGCCCCTTCCTCGACCCCCGCCCGGTCCGCACCTGGTCGACCCAGTTGGCACAGCGCGTGGCCGAGGGCGTCGAGGTGACCGTCCGCACCCGCCCGCCGGAGGAGCAGACCACGGACGCGGCGGTGGAACGCGTCCGTGGCCTGGTCGAGCAACTGCGAGGTGCCGGCTGCCGTGTGGAGTTCCGCGAGCGCATGCACGAGAAGGTGCTGATCCTGGACGCCACCGTGCTCTGGCACGGATCACTCAATCTGCTGGCCAACTCGGGTCCGACGGATCTCATGATGCGCCTCACCGACCCCTCCGCGTGTGAGCGCGTGGGCCGCGTGATCGAACGGGCCCGCAAGGAACGGCCCGCCTGGAATCCGCGGTCGTCCCGTCAGCCGGACGCTTCCGCCGCGGCCTCCGGCGGGAGACGGTTGTACTTGAACGTCCCGTACGCGGAGAAGGACGAGGCCAAACGGCTGCTCGGTGCGCGCTGGGACGCTCAGCGACGGCAGTGGTACGTCGACGCCGACCGAGTCGGCCGAGAACAGGCAGCACGATGGCTGCCGCCTCAGTCCTGACCGGCCGCCAGTACGACGGCCGCGCCGAGGGGCGGCTGAAAGCGGTGGACGACGCCTCGTTCACCCTCGTCCCGTTCTCCGTGGCGCCGGAGGCGCGCGACGGGAGCGGGGTGACACTCGTGGGGTCGCCGCCGCCTTCGTCCTCGTGGGCGTGGCCCTCCTCCGCTGAACCTCCGGCAGGGCGCTTCGCGGCGGCCCCTTCCGGTGCTCGAGCGCCCCGGGCCGGGATCGTGCGGACCTACGTCGTCCTGCGCTCGCGAATCGAGACGCTCACGTATGCATGCGAGCCGGTCGGCCATGTACCGCCCCGCGCGCGGAGATTTCACCGAACTCGTCGGCGAGCCGCCGATGTCCTACCTGACCGGATGGCGGCTGACGCTCGCCTCCGAACTGCTGCGGGACCCGGACCTGTCCGTCGCCAACATCGCCCGGCGGGTGGGCTATTCGGGGCCGTTCGCGCTGAGCGCCGCGTTCAAGCGGGAACGGGGTGTCAGCCCGCAGGAGTTCCGCCGGGGCAAGCGGTCCGAGGAGACCCTGACCACCGGCTCGGACGGGCGGACGGTGATCCTCGGAACCTGAGGCGTGTCCGGCCGTCGGACTCCGGTCCGGTGAGCTGAGGGGAGGCGGGGTACGGAACGGGGCGCGGCCCGGTGGCGGATCTTCGGGGTGGCCACCGGAGCCCGCCCGGTGACGACCGCGTATGCGTCCGAGCGTGTGAAGCATGGACCGCATGCCCCTCCGCCTGCTGGGATGTTGCTCGAGCAGTACGGATGCTGCGCTTTCGCCCGCGTACCGTCCGTCAGCCGGGACAGCCCACCCGATCGACAGGACGGCAACGTGAGCCACTACCCTCCTCCCGGCCCGGCACCGGAGGCGCCGCCCGCCCGCCCGTCGGCGTTGCCGCCGTCAGGTCGTGACCGGGCCGCCGGGCCGCTCCTGGTGGCCTGTGTCCTGTGCACGGGTCTGATGGCCGGGCTGTTCTTCGCCTACGACGTCTCGGTCATGCCGGGCCTCGCGGAGCTGGACGACCGCACGTACGCGGCCGCCATGCAGCGCTTCAACGCGGTGATCGACGGCAGCCCGCTGTTCGGGCTGGTCTTCCTCGCCACGCTGGGCCTCACGGTCGCCTCCGCGGTCATGGCCTTCGGAGGAGACGGCTCGCGGTCGCCATGCCGCTGGTCGTCGCGGCCGTCTGCCACCTGGTGGTGCTCGTGATCACCGTCGCGGTGAACCTCCCGCTCAACGCGGAGCTGGCGGCGCTCGGAAACCCGGCCACCGGCGAGGATCTCCCGGGGGTGATCGAGGACTTCAAGTCGGTGTGGGTGCCGGTGAACGCCGTCCGGACCGTGCTGTGCCTGCTGAGCCTCGGGGCGCTGTGTTCCGCCCTGCTCCGCCACGGCCGCGCGACCGCGCCCTTCCGGCCGGTTTGACTTCCCGGCGGAAATCCGCGCGCCGGACAATGCGGCGACCAGGACCGGATTGCACTGCGTGCGGTCGCCGGCACGTCCCCCTTCGGGGCGGGAGTCGGCCGTGGTTCGGCGGGGGCGCCGGTGGCGGGCTGATGCGCCCGCACGACGGTGCGCGGCGCTGCAACGCGGAGGAGCGCACACAAGAAGGGCTGCCCCGGGGAGATCCCGCGGGGCGGCCCTTCTCAGGTGCGCGTCAGACGGCGGGCACCAGGTGGAACATCACGCTCTCCGCCGGTACGGAGATGGGGTGCTGCCCCGCCAGGCGCCAGCCCGCCTCCTCGAAGACGGGTCCCCACTCCTCCAGCGTCGGCAGGTAGTCGCCCATCACGGCGTGGGCGAACTCGAACGCCATGCTGAAGACGGGCATATCGGTGTCCGCGTACGTCGTCGTCCGCGTCGCGTCCGCGAGCAGGAAGTGCTTCAGGTCGGGGAACACCTCCCGGATGCGCCGCAACGACGCGACCGCCTCGGCGCGGGGCCAGAAGTCGTGGCCCATCATGAACGAGGTCAGCAGGTCGACTCCGGCGTACTCGGCGCGCGGTTCGAGCGCGGTGGCATCACCCCGCGTGATGCTGATGCGGTCCGCGAGGCCGGCCTCCGCCACCGCCTTGGTGGCGACCTCTATGGCCCCCTCGGCGGCGTCGATGCCGAGGCCGCGCACGCCCGGCCGGGCCTGGGCCAGCTTGATCAGCCTCTCACCGCTGCCACAGCCGAGGTCGGCCACGCAGGTGAAGTCGAGTTCGCTCACCACCGGCCAGAACACCGGGTCCCACCACTCGGCGTTGATCTCGCGGCAGGCGACGCTGATCGCCGCGGCGTCCCGCCGGTAGAAGGCGCCGGCCCTGTTCTCGTTGCGCATCAGGTCCGGGAGCGTGCTGAACAACTCGCCGCAGCCCCGGGTCATCCAGTGGAACAGGGACTTGGAGTGGTCCGCCTCCTCGAAGTTCGGGCCCGGCAGCACGGTGCCGCCCTCCCGGCGGACCACTTCGGCGGCGGCCAGCGCCCGGAACAGCTCACGCACCGAGCCCGCGTCCAGCTCGCGCTGCGCGGCGAAGGCGTCGGCGTCCAAGGAGCCCGCCTCCCGCAGCGCGTCGAAGATCCCGGCCTCCCATGCCGCGCTGACCGCCGAAGCCGCCAAGGCGTGGTTGTAGACCTCGGTCATCGTCACAGTCGCCCTGCTCATGCCACATCCCTCTTCATCGTGTTCGCCAAGCTCGTCGGACGCATGTCGGTCCATTGCTGTTCGATGTGTTCCAGGCAGGTCCGCCGGTCGCCTTCCGCGTGTGCGACCGTCCATCCGCCGGGGATCTCCGCGAAAGCCGGCCACAGCGCGTACTGGTCCTCGCCGTTCCTCAGAACGACGAAGGAGGAACTCGGCTCCGGCTCTTCCAGGGGTCTGCTCATATCCGTTTTCCGTCGTCGGTACGGGGGTGTCGTCAGACGCGCACGTTGCGCAGCCCGTCGGTGATGTGCTCCAGGACGACCCGCTCGTGCCGGTGCACGAAGAAGTGGTCGTCGTCCACGAGGTGCAGGGTGAAGTCGCGCGCCGTGTGGTCGCGCCACTTGTCCGCCGCCCACACGGGAACCTGGGGATCGCGCGTACCGCACAGGGCGGTGACCGGCACGGGCAACGGCGCCCGGGGGCGGTGGCGGTAGCTCGCCAGCACCGAGAAGTCGGCGCGGATGCGGGGGAGGCAGAGGTCGAGGAGGTCCTCGTCCTCGAACACCTCCTGCGGGGTGCCGCCGAGCCGTCGTATCTCCCTGACGAACTCGTCCCTCGGCAGATCGTGGATGCGCCAGGCGGGACGTTCCAGGTCGGGCGCCGCGCAGGCCGACACGGCGAGCAGTTCGGCGTGGTGCCCGGTCAACTCGTACAGGCGGTGCGCGAGTTCGTGGGCGAGCAGACCGCCCATGCTGTGCCCGAAGAGGGCGTAGCGCTCACCCGTCCACGGAGCGACGGCCCGGGCGAGGCGCTCGGCGAGCGCGTCGAAATCCTGCTCCGGCGGCTCGTGGAACCTGTTCTCGCGTCCCGGGAGCTGTACGGGTACGAACACCGCCTCCGGGACGTTCCGGCCGCTCCACGCGCGGTAGAGACCGGCGCCACCGCCCGCGTACGGGAGGCAGAAGACCCGGACCGGGGCCTCGGGGTCGGGGGCGCCGAAGGGGAACAGCACACCTGGGTCGTCAGCCTTGGTGCTCATACGGTCCTTTCGGGAAGTGCGGAAGCAGGGGAGTGCGGGCGCGCGGGTGCGCTTCGGTGAGGCGTGGGGGAATGGGGGAGTGGGGTGACGGCCGGCCGGAGGTCAGGGCCGTGCCAGTTCCCGCGCCTGCTCGATCGCGGCCGCGCAGGCAGCGACGGTCGCGCCCTCCAGCACCGCGCGCACGGAGAAGTCGACCTGCCATTCCTGGCGTACGCGGGAGGCGATACGGGTGGCCTTGATGGAGTTGCCGCCCAGGGCGAAGAAGTCCTCGTGCGCGCCGACGCCGTCCAGGCCGAGTATCTGCGCCCAGAGCTCGGCCACCCGCCGCTCCAGCGGGGTGAGGGACTCCGCCCGCCGGCTGTCCGGCACCCGGCGCTCGGGCGCCGGCAGGGCCGCGTGGTCCAGCTTGCCGTTGGCCGTCAGGGGCAGGGAGTCCAGGACGACGAAGGAGTTGGGCACCATGTAGTCCGGCAGGGTCCGGCGCAGGAAGAGGCGCCACTCGTCCTCCACCGGTGCCTCTCCCGGCCGCAGGACGAGGTACGCGATGAGCCGCTGGTCCGCTCCCGTCCCCCCGTCCCCGCCGGTGGCGCTGTCGCGCACCAGGACGGCGGCGTCCTTCACGGCCGCGTGCTCCAGCAGGGCGCTCTCCACCTCACCCGTCTCGATGCGCAGGCCCCGGATCTTGGCCTGCCCGTCGGCCCTGCCGACGAAGACGAGACGCCCGTCGGGACGCCGGCACAGCAGGTCCCCGCTCCGGTAGAGGCGGGCCCCGGGGACACCGGAGAAGGGATCCGGCTGGAAGCGTTCGGCGGTGAGAGCGGGGCGGTTCAGGAAACCGCGGCCGACACCGACGCCACCCAGGCACAGCTCACCGGGGACTCCGACGGGAACGGGCCGGCCGGCACTGTCGAGCAGGTGGAGCCGGATCCCGGGGATCGGCCGGCCGACCGACGGCGGGCGCCCGTCGGCCGAGCACTCCTCCACCGTGGCCCAGATGCTCGTCTCCGTGTGTCCGTACACGTTGAAGACCCGTCGCCCCGGACACCACCGGCTCAGCAGGGCCGGGGAGATCGATTCGCCGCCGAGCACGATGGTGCGCAGCAGGGGCAGCCGCTCGGGTGCCTCCAGCGGGAGGGCGGCGAGCGCGGAAGGGGGCATGACGAGGCAGGTGACCCGCTCACGCGCCAGCAGGTCGACGAGGCCCGGGCCCGGCATGACGTCCTCCCGCGAGGCGAGCAGGAGGACCGCGCCCGTCCCCAGGGCGAGGAAGACCTCGAACACCGACGCGTCGAAACTCGGGGACGCCCACTGCAGTACCCGGTCCGCGGGAGTGATGCCGAACGCGTCGTGCTGGGCGAGGCAGCTGTTCACCAGCCCCTCGTGAGGGATGAGGGCACCCTTGGGCCGCCCGGTCGATCCCGAGGTGTAGAGGACGTACGCGAGGTTGCCGGGCCGGACGCCGTCGGAGAGCGGTTCCGTGCCGAACCGCTCGATCTCCTCGGCCCGCTCGTCCAGCAGGATGGCGGGGACACCGAGCGTCGTGGGCAGGTGCCCGCGCGCCGTACCGCTGGTCAGCAGGAGGGAGAGCCCCGCGTCCCGGCTCATGAAGTCGAGGCGTTCCGCCGGGTAGGCGGGGTCGAGCGGCACGAACGCGCCGCCCGCCTTCAGGACGGCGAGCAACGCCACCACGAGGTCGGCCGAGCGGTCCAGGCAGAGCCCGACCCGGGCCTCCGGACCGATGCCGTGTGCGCGCAGCAGACGCGCCAGCCGGTTGGCCCGCTCGTCGAGCTGACGGTAGGTCAGGACCTCTTCCCCGAAGGCGACCGCCGGCGCGTCCGGTGACCGCCGCGCCTGCCGCTCGAACAGGTGGTGGGCACACAGGCCGGGCCGCGGCTCCACAGGCCCGCCGTCGCCCCACTCCTCGATGAGCCGCCGCTCCCCGGCGGTCAGGAGGGGGATCCGGCCGGCCGGGATGGTGAGATCGGCGGCGACCGTCTCCAGGACGGTGGCGAAGTGTCCCAGCATGCGCTCGACGACGGCAGCCTCGAAGCGGGCCGGGTCGTACCCGATGCGCAGGGTGATCTCCTCGTCGGGGATGACGAGGACGGCCAACGGGTAGTTGGTGTGGTACCGGTACTCGCCGCGCCGCACCTCCAGTTCGCCGGTGCGGCTGCCCAGGCTGGTGATCCGGGGCACGTTCAGGATCGTCATGATGCTCTCGAACAGCGGCTCGCCCGGTGCGGCGTCGCTCCACTGCTGGACGTCCGCCAGCGGGCTGGCCAGGAAGCCCCGCACCCTCGCCTGCGTCCCCTGGACCCGCGCGCACGACTCGGCGAACGGGCGGTGCGCATCGACCCGTGTCCGCAACGGCAGCGTGTTGATGAACAGGCCGAGGGTGTCCTCGATTCCGTCCAGTTCGGCCGGCCGGTGCGTCATGGTCATCCCGAACACCGCGTCCTGCTGGGCGGTGTACCGGCTCAGCAGCAGGCCCCAGGCCGTCTGGAGCACGGTGCTGAGAGTCAGCCCGTGCTCGCGGGCGAGCCGTCGCAGGGCGTCACCCGTCTCCCGCGCGAGCACCAGCGACACCTCGGGATTCTCCCGGCCGGTGTCCTCCCGGCCGGTGTCCTTGCCGGCGGGCCCGGCCACGGGCTCGGCCACCGGGAGCGGGGCGGGCCGGAACCCGGCCAGCTCCCCGCGCCAGAACTCCTCCGCCCGGCTCATGTCCTGACCGCGTACCCAGGCGACGTAGTCGTGGTACGGCCGTACGGCCGGGGAGGCCAGGGGCAGGTCCCGCACCAAGTGGTCGTACGCGGAGAGCACTTCCTCCAGCAGCATCAGAGCCGACCAGGCGTCCAGCAGGATGTGGTGGTAGCGGAAGACGAACACGTGCCGCCGGTCGGCGACTCGGATCAGGTGCAGCCGGAAGAGGGGTGCCCGGTCCAGGCCGAACCCCCGGCGCCGGTCACGGCGCAGGAACTCCTCCAGGCGCTCCTCGACGCCATGGGCCTCTTCTGTGTCCCGCCAGTCGTGCCGCTCGACACGCGCCGTGCCACGGGCGTGGACGACTTGGGCGGGCTCGTCGATCTCCTCCCAGTGGTAGGAGGACCGCAGGATGGTGTGCCGGTCGACCGCCCGCTGCCACGCCCGTTCCAGGGCGTCGGTGTCCAGGTCGCCGTCGAGTGTCTGGATGATCTGGTCGACGTAGAAGGACGTCCCCGGGTCGCGGACGGTGTGGTAGAGGAGGCCCTGCTGCAAGGGGGAGAGGGGGTGTACGCCCTCGATGCTCGCCGTCACCGGCTCCGCCTTTCTGTGTCGCTGTGGTCTCTGCGGCTGTCGTCGCCGGTGCTGTCGTCACCGCGGACGTCGTCCCCGCCGCCGTCGCCGGCCCCGGTGGCACCGATGCGGGACAGCAGCCGCCGCAGGTCGTCCTCGGCCAGATGGCTCTGCGGGACGCCGGTGCCCTCAGGTGCCTCGGCCGGTGCCGGAGTGGTGCTCGCCGGAGCGGTGTCCGCCGAAGTGGTACTCGCCGGAGCGGCCGCGAGCCTCGCCAGCTCGGCCACCGTCGGATGGGCGAAGAAGTCGGCCTCGCTGAGGCGGATCCCGGCCTGCTTGGCCTTGCTGATGATCCGCAGACTGGTGATGGAGTCGCCGCCGAGCCGGAAATAGTCGTCCTCGACGCCGATGGGATGGATACCGAGCAGCGATTCCCAGATCGCCACCAGCTCCGCCTCGGTCGCGTTCCGCGGCGGGAGCGCGGGCCCGAGCGTGACGGGACGGTCGTAGACGGTCTGCCCGGCCGCGTCACCCGCCCCGGCCGGCCGCGCGGCCGCGGGCCGCTCCTCACGGCGCTCACCGGCCGCGTCGCCGGCATGGACGTACGCGTGCGGGATCCCCGACCGCAGCAGGTCCTCCAGGGCCCGCATCGCGGGTCCCGGCCGGAGCATGCCGAAGCCGCTCTCCCGCACCCGCCGGCCGGCGGGCTCGTCGAGGGTCGCCACCATGCCGGCGCCGCTCCACGGTCCCCACGCCACGCTCGTGCCGGGCAGGCCGAGGAATTGCCGGTGGTGGGCGAGGGCGTCGAGGAAGGCGTTGGCGGCGGCGTACCCGCTCTGGCCGCGTGAGCCCATGAGCGCGGCCACGGAGGAGTAGAGGACGAAGAAGTCCAGCTTGGTGTCGCGGGTCAGCAGGTGCAGGTTCCACGCGCCGCGCGCCTTCGGAGCCATCACGGCGCGCAGGCGGTCGGCGGTCTGCCGCTGGAGGCTCCCGTCGTCCAGCACCCCGGCCGCGTGCACCACCCCGCGCAGCGGCGGCATGGTGCCCTCCAGTTCGGCGAGGATCCTCTGCATCGCGTCGAAATCGGCGACGTCGGCCTGGCGGACCAGCACCTGGACTCCCGCCCGCCGCCACCGGTCGACGGCGGACCGCGCGCCCTCGGAGGGTGCCCGGCGCCCGACCAGGACGAGGTGCCGGGCCCCGCGCCGGACGAGCCAGTCCGCCGTGTGCAGGCCCAGCGCCCCGAGCCCGCCGGTCACCAGGTACGTCCCGTCCGCACGGGCCGGCTCCGGCACGCCGGTGCCGTCGTACGACGCGGGCGGCACGTCCGTCGTCACGGCGATGTGGCGTCGACCGTCCCGCCAGGCGACACGGTCGTCGGGGACAGGCCGCAGCGCCTCCGCGAGGAGCGTTCCGGCCTCGCGCCCGGCCGTCGCCTCCCCGTGCGGGTCCAGGTCGACGAGGACGCAGCGTACGTCGGGGTTCTCGGCGTTCGCGATGGCCGCCAGGCCCCACAGCGGAGCGTGGACGACGCCGGCCGGGTGCACGGACGGGGACTGCGCGCCGCGGGTCGCCACGAGGACCCGCGCCTCGCGCCCGGTGCCGCCCAGCTCCCGCAGGACGGACAGCAGCGCGGCGGATCCCCGCGCCTGGGCGGCGTCGACCTGGTCGGCCGTGAGCTCGTGGCCCACTTCCCCCGGCTGGTCCAGTCCCCACAGGAAGGCGACGTTCAACGGCCCCTTGCCGGCCTCCTGTTCCCACTCGCGTACGAGCGCGGCGAGGTCCGCTTCCTCGCGGGCGCCGGCCTCGACGAGGGTGACCCGCCGGGCGAGGGGGCGCAGTTGTGCGGCCAGCTCGGCTCCGACGCCCCGGCGTTCGGCCAGCACCAGCCAGTCCGCGGGGAGCGGCGTACCGGCCGGGGAGACGTCGGGGGCCTCCGCGGCCTCCCACGCGGGCTGCCGGACGACGGCGGCGTCCCGGCGCAGCAGTGTCTCCGCCGACACCCGGCGCAGCCACACACCCTCCATCTCCAGAAGGGCGTTGCCGTCCTCGTCGGCCAGCAGCAGGTCCGCCACCACGGTGTCACCGCCGGGGCTCTGGTCCGCCCGCTCCCGCACGTGGCACCACAGGGGCGCGTGCGGAGGTGCCTGACGATATGTCAGGCCGTCCAGGCGGACGGGCACCCGCACGCCCAGTTCCTCGTCCGGCCGGGCGGCCCACACCAGAGCCACCACGGCCTGGACGCAGGAGTCGACCAGCCCCGGAGGCAGGAGGAAATCACCGTCCGGGCCGGGCCGCTCGGGCGGGAGCATCCGGATCAGGACCTCTCCGGGACGGCACCTCACCTCGTCGATGTACCGGAAGCCGGGCCCCAGTTCGGCCCCGCTCTCGCGCATCGCGGCGTAGAAGCCGGTGCCGTCGAGTCGCCGGCCCCGCTCGCCGAGCACTTCACCGAGTGCCCGCGCACGATCCGCCGTACCGGATGCCGGGGCCACGCGCGCCGTGCCGCGGGCGTGCGTGATCCAGCCCTGCCCGCCCGTTTCCCCGGCGGGGGCGCTGACCACGCTGAAGGCCCGGGCGTCCGGCCCGTCGTCGCCCTCGATGATCAGCTGTACGTCCCGGCCGGCGTCATCGGCGGTCATGGCGTGCGGGAAGGAGACCCCTTCCAGCAGGACGCCCCTGCCCTCGGGGCCGCCCCGTGCGACGGCGGCGACGGTCATGGCCAGGTGGGACGCCGCCGGGACGACCACCTCGCCGAACAGCACGTGGTCGGCGAGGAAGGCCGGGGAGTGGGCGGTGAACCGGTGGTGGAACACCGTGTCGCGCAGTGCGGGCGAGTTCAGCCGCGTACCCGGGAAGACGGGCGTACCGGCCGAAGAGTCCGAGGAGTCCGGTGAGATCGAGGCGTCCGGACGGCCCGCGGCAGCGGCCCCTGCGGCTCCCCTGCTCCCCGTGCCGCGCGTGTCCCTCCAGTAGCGCGTCCGGGCGAACGGATAGGTCGGCAGCGGCACCCTGTTCCGGTGGAATCCGGCGTCGACGGCATGCCAGTCGACGTCGGCGCCGGCCTCGTACAGGCTCCCGAGGGTCTGGAGGATCCGCTGCCAGTCGTCGGTGTGGCGGGACAGGGACGGCAGCCAGAGCCGGTCCTCCCGGGGGTCCAGGCCCTGCCGGGTGACCAGACGGGTCAGGACGGGCTCGGGGCCGATCTCCAGGGCCGCGTCGAACCGCCGCTCCAGCAGCGCCCGGACGGCGGGAAGGAACCGGACCGTGTCGCGGGCATTGCGCCGCCAGTAGTCGCTCCCGGCCAGGCCGTCGCCGTCGATCCGCCCGCCCGTGACGGTGGAGATGAGCGGGATCCCGCCCTGCCGGTGGGGCACGCCCGCGGCCAAGGCGCCGAACGGCTCCAGCATGGGCTCCATGAGCGCGGAGTGGAAGGCGTGCGAAGCGGTGAGCCGACGAGCGGTGACGTCCCGGGCGCGCAGCGTCCCGAGGAGGTCCTCCAGGTCGTCGGCGGGGCCCGAGACCACCGTCTGGAGCGGACCGTTGACGGCCGCGACACCCAGCCGTCCCGCGTAGGGCGCGAGCATCCCGGCCACCGTCGGCTCGTCCGCCATGACGACGGCCATCCCCCCGCGCCCCGGCAGTCCGTCCATGAGCCGGCCGCGTTCGGCGACCAGCGTCAGCGCGTCCTCGACCCGCAGGACTCCGGCGGCGCAGGCGGCCGCGAGCTCGCCGACGCTGTGCCCGAGAACGACGGACGGGGTGATGCCCCACGCCTTCCACAGGGACACCAGGGCGTAGGCGACGGAGAAGAGAGCGGGTTGCGCGTACCGCGTGCGGTCGATCAGCGTCCGGTCACCGTCCGGCGCGTACAGCACGTCGGTCAGGGACCACCCGAAGCGGTCGCGCAGCAGCTCGGCGCAGGTGTCGAGGGCTGCGCGGAAGACCGGCTGGCTGTCGTACAGCCCCGCGCCCATGCCGAAGTACTGCGACGCCTGGCCGGTGAAGAGGAACGCGGTACGGAAGCCGCGGCCTGCGGCGCCCACGTGGCCAGGGCTCGCGCCCGGCGTGCCCGGCGCCTGTGCCTGCCACGACGACAGCCGGTCCCTGAGGTCCTCGGTGCCCGACGCGACGAAGAGGGCGCGGTGCGGCGGCGCGAAATGAGCGCGCCCGGTGTTGGCCGAATACGCCACGTCCGCGCACGGCAGGTCCGGGTGCCGCTCCAGGTGGTCGCGGTAACGCTCGACCAGGCGCCGCAGAGCGGCCCCGTCGTGGGCGGACAGTGCCACGGGGTGGTGCGACCGTTCCCGGACGCCTGCCGCCGGAGGCGGCGCCGGGGCGGGCGGAGCCTCTTCCACGATCACATGCGCGTTGGTGCCGCCGATCCCGAAGGAACTCACCCCCGCCCTGCGGGGGCGGCCGGTACGAGGCCACGGCCGTGCTTCGGTGACCACGTCCAGCAGCAGGTCGTCCCAGGCGATGCGGTCGTTGCGGTCCCGCAGGTGGAGGTGGGCCGGTATCTCCTCGTGACGCAGCGAGAGGACGACCTTCATGAGGCCCGCTATGCCCGCCGCCGCCTCCAGGTGGCCGATGTTCGTCTTGACCGTGCCCATGAGGAGAGGGCGGTCGGGGGTCCGGCCACGCCTGAGGACGGCACCGAGGGCGTTGGCTTCGATGGGATCACCGATCGGGGTGCCGGTGCCGTGGGTCTCGACGTAGTCGACCTCCGCGGGCTCCACGGCCGCCGCCTTCAGGGCGGTGCCGATCAGCTCCTGCTGGGCGCTGCCGTTGGGGACCGTGAGACCGCTGCCGCGGCCCCCGTGGTTGACGGCGGAGCCACGGAGCACGGCCAGCACCGTGTCCCCCGCGGCCCGGGCGTCCGACAGCCGCTTGAGGACGACCATCCCGGCGCCCTCGCCCCGGGAGTATCCGTCGGCCGACGCGTCGAACGCACGGCTGCGCCCCTGCGGCGACAGGACGCCGGCCTGGGAGAGATAGACGTTCATCTCCGGCGCGATCATGAGGTGGACGCCACCGGCGAGGGCGAGGTCGCACTCGCCCGACCGCAGGCTCTGCATCGCCAGATGGACCGTCACCAGCGAGGACGAGCAGCCGGTGTCGACGGCGAGGGACGGGCCGCGGACACCGAGCAGGTACGAGAGGCGTCCGGCGGCCGCGCAGAAGAGGTTGCCCGTGCCCATGTGCCCGTCGATGCGTGACAGGTCGGCGGTCTGCAGGAGCTTGTAGTCGTCGATGCCGATGCCGACGAAGACCCCTGTCGCGGTGTCCCGGAGCGCCGTGGGCGGCTGCCCCATGTCTTCCAGGGCCTCCCAGGTGACCTCCAGCAGCAGCCGGTGCTGGGGATCGAGGGTTTCCGCCTCGCGCGGCGGAATGCCGAAGAACTCGGCGTCGAAGGTGTCGATCGCGTCGAGGAAGCCGCCGCGCTTCGACCGTACGGTGCCGGGCCGGCCTCCGTCCGGGTCGTGCAGGGCGTCTGCGTCCCACCGCCCGGCGGGCACGGTCGACGTGGCGTCCGTCCCGGACTTCAGCAGCTCCCAGAAGGACTCCGGGTCGCGCGCCCCGCCGGGGAAGCGGCACCCCATGCCCACGACGGCGATCGGTTCGGGAACGAGGGGCGTGCGGTCGGCGGGCTCGGGGGCGGCGGCGGGTTCCGCGGCCTGCCGCTGCCGCCGGAGGCGTTCCTCCAGCAGGGCCCGCTGGGACGCCGGGAGCGCCGCGATGCGCTCGGTGATGCTACTCATGCGTCTGGTCCCTTCCGGGCTCGTTTGCCGAGGTGAGTTCGTCCAGGTAGCGGGCCGCCTCGTCGGCGGACAGGCGCTCCACTTCGGCCAGCAGTTCCTCGACGCCGGCGCCGTCCGGGTCCGGCTCCGCCTTGTCTTCGGGGGCGAGTCCCAGCTCGTCGAGGAGGTGGGCGGCGAGGGAGGCGCAGGTCGGGTGGTCGAAGGGCAGCGTTCCGGTCACGGTGATCCGGTCGCCCAGGTCCTCGCGCAGGCGGCTCACCAGCTTCAGGTTCATGAGGGAGTCCATGCCGAGCTGGAAGAAGCCCGTGTCGGGGTCCACGGCGTGGTGCGCGGGGAAGCCCGCGATGCCGGCCACGTGGGCGGCCAGGTGCGCGACCAGGTGCTCCTGCCGGTCCGCGGGTTCGAGCGCGGCCAGCCGGTCCGGCAGCGGGTGTCCGGCGCCGGCGGGCTCGTCCTCCGCGGCGGCGCTCCCGGCGGTTCCTGCGCTTCCTGCGCTGCCCGCGCTCCCGGCGGCCGCCGCGGCCGAGGGCGCGTGGACGAGAGCGAGCAGGCCGCGGTTGGCCGTGGCGGGCAGCCAGTCGGCGTACGTCGCCCAGTCGACCGCGTACACACCCGGCCTGGGTGCGGGGTGCTCCAGGATCCGGTCCAGCAGGCGGGCACCCTCGGCGCGGGTGATCGTGCGGGCTCCGCGTTCGCTCCAGCGGTACCGGGCCGCGGCGGCCGAGTCCGTCATGCCGACGCCTTCCCACGGCCCCCAGTTGACGCTCGTGGCGGGGAGGCCCAGCGCGACGCGGCGGTCGGCCAGACTGTCCAGTGCGGCGTTCGCCGCCGCGTAGCCGCCCTGCCCGGGGGAACCGAGGACGGCGACGAACGACGAGAAGAGCACGAAGAAGTCGAGCGGCAGGTCGCGCGTGCACAGGTCCAGGTGGTGCGCGCCGATCACCTTGGGGGCCAGCACCGCCCGGTACCGGTTCCAGTCCTGCTGGAGGAGCGTCCCGTCGTCGAGGACACCGGCCGCGTGGAAGACGCCGCGCAGTACCGGACGGTGCCGCCCGAAGGCGTCCATGACGCTGCGCACGTCCTCGGCGCGGGTGACGTCGGCCTGCACGACGTCCACGGTCGCGCCGGACGCGGTCAGTTCGGCGAGCGCGGCGCGGGCGTCCGCGTCCGGTGCCCGACGGCCCAGCAGCACCAGGTGGCGGGCTCCGGCGGCGACCAGCCGGCGGGCGACCACGAGACCGATGCCGCCGAGACCCCCGGTGATCAGGTAGGAGCCGTCCGGGCGGATCCGGGGCCGCGGCGCGCGGCCGCCGGACCCGTCCTGTGCCGCGCTCGCCGAACGGGCCACCCTCGCCACGCGGCGCGCGCCGTCACGGAAGGCGATCTGGTCCTCGCCGTCTCCCGCGAGGAGTTCCCGCACCAGCGCGTCCGCCGCCCGTGCGGGGTCGGCCTGCGCCGGGTCGAGGTCCAGGAGTCCGCCCCACACCTCGGGGTGCTCCAGTGCGACCACTCGGCCGAAGCCCCACAGTGCACCATGAGAAACGTTTCTGCTGTCGGCCGCCCGGCCCTCGCCAGGCCGCTCGCCCGCGGGCTGGGCGCCCGACGTGACGAGCCACAGGAGCGGCGCCGGGCGTCCCTCCCAGGAAGCGAGCGCCCGCACGGTGGCCAGAGCCGGACGCAGCGAGCGTTCCAGCGCCTGCTCGAGCGCGGACGCGTCCTCGGTCGCGGACGCCTCCTCGGGACCGACGAGGTGGACCACGCCGCGGCAGGGGGCGGTCGCCTTCCCCAGCGCCTGCGGCAGTTCCGCCGGGGTCCGTGCCAGGGCGCATTCCTGCCCGGCCGAGCGGAGCGCGTGCGCCACCGAGCCGGCGAACACACCCCCGGGGTCGTCGGTGAGGACGATCCAGCTGCCCGGCTCGGCGGCCTTCGCCGGGGCCGGCAACGGCTTGTCGTGCCAGACGACTTCGTGCAGCCAGTCGCCGGTGCCGTCCTCCGCCGGCGACGACGCCAGGCGCTCCAGGATCCTGGGCAGGAGCCGCGTCTCGTCCGGCGACAGCCCGCCCCGGCGGACGAGTTCGCCGGTGACGCGCTCCACGTCGCCACGGGCCAGTCGCTCCAGGAGCTCCGGCAGCTCCCGTGCGGCTCCGGGCGGTGCCGCCGCCGTACCGATCGGCGCGGGGTCGATCCAGTACCTGTCCCGTTGCCAGGGGTGCTCCGGTGTGGTGACCAGGCGGCCGGGCCGGGACCGCAGGGCCCTGCGGTCCACGTCCTGCCCATGGGCCCAGAGGGTGGCGGTCGTTTCCCGGAGCGCCCGGCACTCCCCGCTTCCCCGGCGCATGGTGGGGACGACGAGGGGGTCGTGGCCCGCCTCCTCCAGGCACTGGGTCGCCGGGGCGACCAGGACCGGATGGGGTCCGAGCTCCACGAAGGCGCGGTGTCCTTCGGCGGCGAGCGCGTCGACGGCCTCCGAGAACCGTACGGGCTCGCTGATCGTCCGGACCCAGTACGCGGCGTCGAAGTGCTCGCCGGGGAAGAAGCCGGCGTCGATGGTCGAGAACACCGGGACATCGCCCGTCCGGGGCCGGATGTCCGCCAGCAGACGGCCCAGTTCCTCCTGGTACGCGCGCATCCGGGGGCTGTGCGACGGGTAGCCGACGCGGAGCATCCGCCGGAAGACGGCGGGCGGGAGGTCGTCGAGCAGGGCCCGCAGGGCCTCGGTGTCGCCGCTCACCAGCGTCGTACGGGGGCCGTTGACGGCTGCGACGGACACCTCGCCCGGCCGGCCGGCCAGGAGTTCCGCCACCTCGCGCGCTCCGAGGCCCACCGCCGCCATGCGGCCGGTTCCGGTGGCCCGCTGCAGGATGCGGCCCCGGTGGAGCGCGACGCTGAGCGCGTCCTCCAGAGTGAGGGCTCCGGCGCAGTGGGCGGCCGCGATCTCGCCGGCGCTGTGTCCGACGACGGCGGCCGGGTGGACGCCCCAGGAGCGCAGGAGTGCGGCGAGGCCCGCCTGGAGGGCGAACAGCGCGGGCTGGGTGATCTCGGTCTCGTCGATCCTGGAGGAGCCCTCGGGTTTGCGGAGTTCGTCGATGAGCGACCAGCCCGCCGTCTCCGCCAGCCACCGGTCGCACCGCTCGACGACGTCCCGGAAGACCGCCTCGTGGGCCAACAGCTCACAGCCCATACGGGCGGCCTGGGCCCCCTGGCCCGAGAAGAGGAACACGGGTCCGGCGGTGGCGCGCCGGGCCCTGCCCGTGACCAGGCCATCGGTCGCGTGCCCCGCGGCGAGTTCCCGGAGCCGGTCACGGAGTTCACCGGAGGAGGCGAACACCACCGCCGCACGGTGCGCGTGGTGGTCGCGGCCGAGCGCCGCGGTGTGGCACAGGTCGTCGACGTCGACGCGCGCCGCCGGTCCGGTCAGCAGCTCCTCGGTCTCACGTGCCAGTTGCCGCAGGGCAGGCAGCGAGTGGGCGCTCAGCGCGAGGGTGCGGACGCGTGGCTCCTCCGCCACCGGCGCGGCGAGCCGCTCCGCCGCCGGCGGAAGTCCGGCGAGCGTCAGGTCCGCCGGGTAGACGGGGCGCCAGGCGACGGCGCGGCCCGCGCGGTACAGCGCGCCGAGGGTGCTCAGCATGACGTCACGCGCGTCCTGTCCCCGGCGCTGGGACGCCAGGGTACGGGCCGGCCTGCCGAGGTCCTCGGCGATGACGTCCACCGGGCCGGTGAGCACGGCGTGCGGGCTGACCTCCAGGAAGTGCTCGTACCCCGCGTCGATGAGCCGCTCGACCGCCGGTGCGAAGAGCACGGGTTCGCGCAGGTTGCGCACCCAGTAGGCGGCGTCGAGCTGCTCTCCCGCGACGAAATCGGCGGTGACCGACGACATGACCGGGACGCCGGCCTGCGACGGCCGTACGCCGGACAGAGCCTCGCGCAGTTCCGGCAGGAGGGGGTCGCACTGACCGCTGTGGGAGGCGACGCCCATGTTCACCCGGCGGCAGCGGACACCGCGCCGGTGCAGCTCCGCCAGGCACGCGTCGAGCGCCATGGCGTCTCCCGAGATCACGGAGCTCCTGGTGCTGTTCGCCCCGGCGGGGTAGAGGCCGGGGCGGTCGGCGAGGAGGTCGCACACCTCGGCGAAAGGCAGGTCCACGACGGCCACGGCGCCCTGGCCCTCGATGCGCTCCATGAGGCGGCTGCGCTCGCACACCACGCGCACCGCGTCCGCCAGGCGCAGCGCGCCCGCCACGTGCGCGGCCGCCACTTCGCCGAGGCTGTGGCCCACGACGGCGTCCGGCTCGATGCCCCAGGAGCGCCACAGCGCCGCGAGGGCGACCTGGACGGCGAAGACGGCCGGCTGCATCACGGTGGTGGCGTCCAGGCGGGACGTGTCGGCGTCACGCCTCAGCTCCTCGACGACCGAGATGCCGGCGTGGGCGCGGACGAGGCGGTCGCACTCCAGCAGCGTCTCGCGGAAGACGGGTTCGGTGTGCAGCAGTTCGAGGCCCATGCCGCACCACTGCGAGCCCTGCCCGGAGAACACGAAGGCGAGACGGGGGCCCACGTCCGCGGCACCGGCACCGGCGCCGGACGCGATGTCCTTCAGCGCTCTGCGCAGGCCGGCCCGGTCGCGTACGGTCACCGCGGCCCGGTACGGGTGTGCGGTCAGCCGCAGGGCGGCGGTGGCGCACCAGGCCGGGACGGATTCCGACGGATCCTCGGTGACGTCGCCGAGCAGCGCGTCCGCGGCCTCCCGCAGTTCCTCCTCGCTGGGCGCGGAGAGCGGCAGCAGCTGTACGGGGCTGACGGGCGGCCCCTCCACGACCACGTGCGCGTTGGTGCCGCCGAAGCCGAAGGAGCTGACGCCCGCCAGCATCCTGTCGCCGTCGGCCGGCCAGGCGGTGAGGGCGGTCGGCACGGCCAGACGCAGCGCGTCGAAGGCGATGTCGGGGTTGGGCCGGGTGTGGTGGAGGGTGGCGGGGACGGACCGGTGGCGCATCGACAGGGCCACCTTGATGAGTCCCGCGATGCCCGCCGCGGCCTCCAGATGACCGATGTTGGTCTTCACGGAACCGATGAGCAGGGGCGATTCGGCGGGCCGGCCGTCGCCCAGCACCGTGCCGAGTGCGTGTGCCTCGATGGGGTCGCCGAGCGGCGTTCCGGTGCCGTGTGTCTCGATGTACTGGACGTCGTGGACGTCGACACCGGCGCGCTGGTAGGCGGTGCGGAGCATGGCTTGCTGCGCGGAGGGGTTCGGGGCGGTGAGGCCGTTGCTGGGGCCGTCGTTGTTGACCGCGCTGCCCCGGATCACGCAGTGGATCCGGTCCCCGTCGGCCAGGGCCGCCGAGAGCCGCTTCAGCACCACGATCCCGCCGCCCTCGCCGCGGACGTATCCGTCGGCGGACGCGTCGAACGCGGCCGAACGGCCGCGCGGGCTCATCGCCCCGAGCTTCGACATCGCGGCGCTGCTCTCCGGCGCGAGCACCAGGTTCACGCCGCCGGCGAGGGCCAGCGCGCTCTCTCCGGAGCGCAGGCTCTGACACGCCAGGTGGACGGCGACGAGGGACGACGAGCAGGCGGTGTTGACGCCGATGCTGGGTCCCTGGAGGCCCAGGGTGTAGGACACACGGGCCGGCACGATGCTCGGTTCCTGGCCCGTGGCGGTGTGCTGCTCGATCGATTCCAGATTACGCCCGGAAAGCCGCGCGTAATCACTCCACAAAGTCCCCAGGAATACGCCCGTGCTACCCGCCCGCAAGGACGAGGGCGGTATACCGGCGTCCTGGAGGGAACTCCATGCCAGTTCCAGGGCGATTCGCTGCTGCGGATCCATCTGAATGGCTTCGCGCGGGGATATTCCGAAGAACTGCGGATCGAATGCGTCCACGTCGGCCAGAAAACCGCCGCGCCGTGTGCTCATTTTTCCGGCGGTGGCGGGGTCGGCGTCGTACAGCGCTTCGGCGTTCCAGCGCTCCGGGGGTATGCCGGTGACGGCGTCACCACCGGAACGCAGCAGGTTCCAGTACGCCTCGGCATTCGGCGCCCCCGGAAAGCGGCAGGCCAGTCCCACGACGGCGATGGGCTCGTCAGAGGGCGCGGCGTCGGCCCGGTCCGCCGGCGCTGCCGCGGGGGCGGGGCCGTCCAGGCCGCCGGCGAGGGCCTCGGCGAGGCGGGCGATGGTGGGGAAGTGCCAGGCGAGCGTGGGAGGAAGGGACCTCCCGAGCTCCGTCGCCAGCTCTGCGGTGAGGGCGGTCATCGCGGCGGAGTCGATGCCCAGGTCCCGGTACTGGGTCTCCATGTCAGTGTCATGGATTGTCACCCCGAGCTGTTCACCGATTTTTCGCCTCAGCCAGTGCGCAATGTCGCTGGCGGTGTTCATGTCCGCATCCCCGTTTCGTGAATCGGGCAGAAAATGCCCATGAGAGCGACTCGGTCGTGAATTAGCCTGCCGCAGTCGGGTACGAGCTTGTCGCAACCACCGACGAAGATCAACCCATTTCTAGCCCGGCGGGGGTGAGGAGTCAACCCGGCCAGGGGAATCTTCTTTCAAAGCCACCTGGAGGCACGGCGAATGGACCTCGGCCGGTTAACCGGCGGGGCGCGAGATTTGCAAAACATTCCCACAATCCAAACATTCACCATGCACACACGGACAGGGTGCGGGGGCACGGCTTCGTGGAATGGGGTGGAAGCAGGCAGGCATGCCACTCCCGGTGGCCCGACGTGGGAGCCACCGGGAGTGGAGGCGCGCGAGGCTTACAAGGAGTCGGGACCGCCGGGAGGCGTCCCCTCGCCGGCGGGTCCCAGGCGGGGGAGGAAGCGGTCACCGTCGAGGGAGCGCAGGGCTTTCGCCATGGTGCGCACGTGGATCTCGCTCTCCCGCCGCTCGAACATCGTGGCCAGCGCGTCCCGCAGCGCCCGCGCCTCGCCCACGAGCGCCTGCGCGGCCCGGAGTGCCGTGTACGTCCCCGTCGTCTGCGTCGGGTTGACGCTGTGCAGGCGTTTCAGGACAGCGAGATAGGCGTCGATGACCTGGCTCTCCGCTTCGGTGAGGGCCGGGATCCTCGGCTCCTCCGGGAACATCACGGGGCCAGGTGGCTGTTACGCGGCGTCACGACCTGGTCCACGATGCCGTACTCCAGGGCCTGTTGGGCGGTGAGGATCTTGTCGCGCTCGATGTCCTCGCGGACCTTCTCGAGCGGCTGGTTCGAGTGCTTGGCCAGCATGTTCTCCAGCTGCTCGCGCATCCGGGTGAACTCGTTGGCGATGATCTCCAGGTCGGAGAGCTGGCCGCGGCCGGTGGAGCCGGCCGGCTGGTGGATCAGCACCCGGGAGTTCGGGAGCGCCATGCGCTTGCCGGGGGTGCCGGCGGCGAGCAGGATGGCCGCGGCGGAGGCCGCCTGGCCCATGCAGACCGTCTGGATGTCGGGCTTCACGAACTGCATCGTGTCGTAGATCGCCGTCAGGGCGGTCATGTCGCCGCCGGGGCTGTTGATGTAGATCGAGATGTCCCGGTCCGGGTCCATGCCCTCCAGGCACACCAACTGGGCCATGATGTCGTTGGCGGAGGCGTCGTCGATCTGGACGCCGAGGAAGATGATCCGCTCCTCGAAGAGCTTCGCGTACGGGTCGTACTCGCGGACGCCCTGGGAGGTGCGCTCCACGAAACGCGGAACCACGTAGCGCGCCTGCGCGGACCGGTCCGTGTGCGCGCGGAAGTCGTGGAAGTTGCCGGAATTCACAATATCGTCCTGTCGTTGCGAGGGGTGATGACGGTCGGATCGACGAACCGGTGCGAGTCGGGGAGGGACCCTGTCAGGCCGTCCACTTCTGGACGGTCTCCTCGATGAGGAGGGCGATGTCCCCCAGCCTGCTGTTGTCCATCAGCGTGTAGTGCGTGCCGCCGGCCCAGGCGACGGAGACCGGCCGGCCGGCCACCTCCGACCAGCCGAGGCAGTCCGGTGCCGAGTTCCAGCCCTTCTCGTCACGCGCCCGGATCACCAGGAGCGGCGCCGCGCACGGTTCGGCCCGCCAGCCGTCGTCGAAGATGCCCTGGTACCAGGTGTACGTGTCCCAGAACGGGCGCAGGTCCTGGCCCGTGAGCCCCGGCGTCTCGCTGGAAACGGCGATCAGGGCGGCCGCGTGGTCGAGGAGCGCATCCACGGAGGAGGCGTCGGGAGCTTCGGACAGGTCGATCCCGAAGAGTCCCCCCGCCTCCGACGCGAGATCGACGGTCCGGGCCCCCAGCACCTCGTGCGTCCCGCTGTCCAGCAGGATGACACCGGCCGGGGCGACGCCCCGCTCCTCGGCGAGGCGTGCCATCTCCACAGCCACCGGCCCGCTGAAGGACCAGCCGACGAAGACGGGCACGGAGCGGGAGTCCGCCTCCAGATACTGCGTCAGATAAGCGTCCGCGATGGCCTCGATGGTCCGGGGCCGGCCGGGGTCGATGCCCGGCGAGTGGAAGGCGTAGACGGAGCAGTCCGATCTCAGGTGCGGCTGGAGGGCGCGGTACGAGGCGGCCGAGCCGCTCGCCGGATGGATGAAGACCAGGGCGTGCGGCCCACTGGACACCTTCAAGCGGATCAGGTTGCCGCCCAACGTCACACATCTCCTTGTCGATCGCTCCAGCACTCCACGCGGCCGGACGAGTCCGGGCAGCGGCTCAAGCACGTGATCCAAATGTACAGGACGTACAGACCGTAGAATCAGAGCATGGCTTATGAGATTCCAGTGACGCAAGCCCGGGCGGAGCTCGCGGAGCTGATCAACCGCGTGGTCTACGGCGGCGAGCAGGTGGTCCTGACCCGTCATGGCAAGCCGCTCGTCGCCCTCGTGGCGGCCGCGGACCTGGAACGGCTGGAGACCGCCGCCAAGGAGGCGGAGAACGCGTCGGAACGGGTCATCGGCACGGTGTCGTTCGTCTCGGAGGTCCCGTCCTCCATCAGCGAACCGGGCCAGTTGGGCCTCGTCGCCGAGTACGGCTCACCGCAGGGCCCCTACGGCCGCTGAGACACGGGGGCCGCCAGGACGCCTCGACCCCGGCCCCTCAACGGTCCGTCGTGCGGCACGGCAGCCACGGCGTCGTCAGTCAGCGCCCGCCGGCCGGAGCGGGGCCGGTGGCGGCGATGGGGGCGCTGGGCGTCGCGGGGTTCCAGGACCGTCCAGTGGGGGCCGGGGCGCTCCGACGGCCGGCGTGGCTGCTCGCCCGCCTGGGAAGCGGCCCGTGCCCTGAGGCCTTTGGGCGGACCCTCGTCTTCAGGAACTGGTGCTCACGGGCTCGGCCTGGAACCGGGCCCCGTCCCCATCCCCTGCGCGTACGTCCTCACCCCGGAGACCCGGCTCGACATGCTGGGCCTGGCCACCCCGCCTCCAACGGCGTACCGCTCGACCACCCGACGCCGCGCGACTACACGCACCGGCGCACATACCTGCGACGTCTCGAGGCCCGACCGCGCATTGGACCGCCCATGACCGTCACACCCTCCTTCGGTGACCACTGCAAAGGTCTCCTCGTGGACGCCCTTCCCCTGATGCGCTGGGAGATGGACGACGGCGTCACTTCACTTCCCCACGCGTTGGACGCCGAGTGGCACGGCAACCCGGGGGGAACGGTGTCGGACTACCCCAGCGGGCAGGCCGTTGTCCCGGTGCTCAGCCGGAGGCCGGCCGAGGAGACGGTCCCGCGCTTCCAAGGGTTCGGGTACTGCATTCCTGTTCACGCACCCGATTCCAGGGCGGGTTACCGCGCGTACGTGCCGAGTGCCGTCGCCGACTGTCTCGACAGGAAGGCGTCGTCACCGCCGAGCGCGGTCGGGGAGATCGGACACGCCGAGTTCATTCCGGAGAGGTTGCCTCTCGCCGCCCCGTGCTGTTGGGCTCCTGAGGCGTACCGCGTCGTGCCGGGCCCTGCCACGGATGACCGTACGTACGACGTCTGGCACAACCGGACAGACGGACCGGCCGGCGCCCGTCGGCGCCGGCCGGTCCGTCGTGTGTGTGCTGAGGTACGTCAGCCGGTTCGCAGGGGGAGCCCCGCCACCAGGGGGTGGTCGGGCAGGACCCCTTCGGGCCTGGTCCGGCCGAGCGGTACGAACACCTCACGGTCGGCGTTCCGGTAGGAGGCCCACTCGTCGGGCACGTCGTCCTCGTGGAAGACGGCCTCGACCGGGCAGACCGGCTCGCACGCCCCGCAGTCGACGCATTCGTCAGGGTTGATGTAGAGCTTGCGTTCCCCCTCGTAGATGCAGTCGACGGGGCACTCGTCGAGGCACGCCTTGTCGAGGACGTCGACACAGGGCTCGGCGATCACGTACGTCATCGGGAACTCCTCTCGGGCACGACCGTCCAGGTGTCGCCGCCCGCCAGCAGGGCCGCCAGGTCGCCCTTGCCGTGCTGTTCGACGGCGAGGTCCAGCTGGTCGGTCATCTGGACGTCGTAGACGGGCCGTTCGACGGAGCGGAAGACTCCGATGGGGGTGGGGTGGTTCATGCGGGAGAGGGCGAAGGCCCGGGTGGGGTCGGGGTCGTGCGGGTCGTGGACGGTCTCCTCGCCGTCCGGGGTGAGCCGGTAGGGCGCCCCCTGCTCCAGGCGGAGGAGGGAGGTGTCGCGGGTGTCCGGGTCCTTGAGGGCGTCGAAGGCGCCGTCGTTGAAGATGTTGCAGTTCTGGTAGATCTCGACGAGGGCCGTGCCGGGGTGGGCCGCGGCCTGGCGCAGGACCTCGGTGAGGTGCTTGCGGTCGGAGTCGATGGTGCGGGCGACGAAGGAGGCCTCCGCGCCGATCGCCAGGGACACCGGGTTGAAGGGGGCGTCGAGGGAGCCCATCGGTGTCGACTTGGTGATCTTGCCGACCTCGGAGGTGGGGGAGTACTGGCCCTTGGTCAGGCCGTAGATCCGGTTGTTGAACAGCAGGATCTTCAGGTTGACGTTGCGGCGCAGGGCGTGGATGAGGTGGTTGCCGCCGATGGACAGGGCGTCGCC